>NZ_NOYS01000037.1:0-173582 GCF_002258475.1 Rhodococcus sp. 06-1460-1B | reverse complement strand
ACGAGTTCCCCGCCACCGTCCCCGCCGCCGTTCTCGTCGCCGGTGGTCTCATCCTCGTGGACGATCGATGTCGGGTCGGCAGGGTTGTTCACCCCGGGTTTCGCGGCTTTCGAGAACAGGGCTTCGAGGTAGGCGCGTAGTTCGGAGTCGACGCAGAACTTTCCTTCGGACATTCCGTCGGAACCCTGCTCACCGAGGTAGAAGAACGCATCCCGTTTCCGTGGCTTCGGCTTCGCGTTCTTGTCCTCGTCTTCGTTCTCGTCGAAGTCGCCGTCGGGGTCGAGGATCGAGTCCAGGTGCGCCACCAGTGGTGCGAAGTCGTCGGGCCGCCTCGTCGAGGCGAGACCCACCAACTGCTGTTCGGCGCGATCGCGGGTCTGCGGATCCACACTCGCCGGTAGGTGCCGGAAGAATTCGCGGATCATCTGCACGTGCTGGGCATCGAGCAATCCCGCCCGCACCGCTGCAGCGGTGTGCGGCAACAAGGGTGGCAGAACTTCGCCGGACAATGCGGTGCGGTCACCCAACTCCGCGGCCAGACGTACTCGCGCCCCGGCCGCGCGTGGGGTGATTCGCAGCATCCATGCCACCGAGCACGGCACCGAACCCGGATAGACGTCGAGGCCGTGTTGTGCGATCAGTTCGTTGAGCCAGGTGTGCGAGTACGCCGTCACGGACCGCGACACAGTGTCCATGCGTTGGATCACCGCACGCCGGTCGGCATTCGACCATGCCACCGACCCTTGCCCCGCCAACTCGGCGACCGCCGACTCCACCGCGTCGACCAACCCCGCCAAGTCGGGGTCGGACACGTCAGGGGCAGGCGGCACCGTCTCGATGCCGTCCACCCCTGATCCGCCGTCCCCCGAAAGCATGAACAGAATCTACCGCGACCCACCGACAAACTTTCGAACACACGTTCCAACTTTGTCGCCTCAGACCGCTCTGACGACTGGCACCACTTCATAGGCCAGCTCGGATAGTCCGGTCCACCTCATGGATCGGTAACGTCGCACTAGCGCAAGCCCGGTATCGACCCAGAAAGGGCGCACCATGACCGTGCGACCATCCAGCGATCCCACTGCCGCCGACTGGCTCGTCCACGCTGATCGAAATTGGTGGGACCTCGCCACCAGAGGTCCACTGGGGTACGAGAGCTACGCGCGTCTCCGGTTCATCCCGGATCCGACGCACGCGGATCAGCGTGAGGGCGAGGCCGACGTTCCGTACGACGAGCGTTCGGAGACAAACCAATTGGCGATGGTCGTTGCGACGCTGGCCAAACACACGACGACACCAGCGGACTGTTACTTCTGCGTGTGGGAGGGATGGGGAGGTCTCGAGGTGCATGGAGCCGCGCGAATCAACCTTCCCGAACGGGGAGCGTTCCTGTTCCAAGGACCTGCGCTGGACCTGCTGAACTGGGAACAGGCACTCGATCCCCCTGGTCCCGAGGGTCTGCCGATCCCCTCGTTCGTCTGGCCCGCCGACCGAGCCTGGTGCATCGCCAACGACGTCGACCCCCACTTCGCCACCATCGGTGCCAGCTCATCAGCGATAGAACACGTTGTCTCCGACAGTCGAGTCGACACGGTCATCGACGACCCTACGAGCCCACAACCCTGGTACAGCCATTGAATACCGGCGGCACAGAATGGTCTAACACTGATCTGCAACAGGATATCTCGGCAACAGGATGGGTGAACGACGGCCTGAAGGTCGTCTCCGAAACCACAGTGGGCTCGCTGGTCCCCACTGTGTTCGACACCTATGCCCGCATCCTGTATCCCGGGCGCAACGGCACGCCGAATCCCCTTCCGCGGGCGAAACCCATTGCAGCCCGGCATGTTCAACTGGCATCCATCATCGAGGTACTCGCTGGTAGCACGAACACACCGGACGATTGCTTCTTCGCTATCTGGGAAGGCAACACCGCACTCGACTACATTCGCGATTCGGCACCGACCACGAACATTGCCGGCTACGACTACTTCCTGCTGAGGGGGCCGGTCTCACGTGCAACGGACACCCTCGGCGGGTTGTCGCCGAATCTGTGGTGGCCAAACGACCACGCGTGGTGTGTAGCTCAGCACTTCGACTTCCCGTGTGCATATATCGGGGGCAGCAGGGATACCGTTGCGGACCTTCTCGCGCTCACAGAGATCGATTCGTCGCTGGTCCGCGTCGACCAGATCAGCACTGCAGCCTACGACGAGAGTGATTAGCCCCCGCCGACAAATCTCGACAACCGACGCAACGTCAGAACTGCGCCCTCGGCGCTCCCATTCCCGGGTCGATTTGGAACGGACCGCTTGCCGAAGGCGCTATCGGGAAATCGAAGATTGCGGTGGGGATGTACACGGTGGCACAGGAGTTGGGGATGTCGACCACTCCGGACAGGCGTCCTTCGATCGGGGCCGAGCCCAGTAGCAGGTACGCCTGCTCGGGGCTGTATCCGAATTTGGTGAGGTAGTCGATCGCATGCATGCAGGCGTTCTGGTAGGACAGGTCGGAGTCCAGATACTTCTGCTCGCCGTCGACGGTGACCGAAATGCCCGAGAAGGCAATCCATTCCGAGTACTGCGGCGCGGTGTTTCCGGGCATGAAGACCGCGTTTTCACTGACCCCGTACGTGTCCATGCCGCCCTTGATCAGGTCGACGTGCAGGTCCATGAAACCGCCCATTTCGATGGCACCACAGAAGGTGATCTCGCCGTCACCCTGCGAGAAGTGCAAGTCTCCGAACGACAACTTCGCCCCCGGTACGAACACCGGATAGAAGACGCGAGTTCCCTTGGTGAGATTCTTTATGTCCTGATTGCCACCGTTCTCTCGTGGCGGTGCCGTACGTGCGGCTTCGCCTGCGACACGCGAGAACTCGTCGCCGCTCAACGATCCCAGAATTGCCCCGTCGAGTTCGGGTGCCAAAGCCAGCGGCGGAACACGCTGAGGATCCGTGGCAATCAGCGCACCTTCACGGGCGTTCCACTTCGCCAGCAGGGCAGCCGACGGCGCGGTTCCCATCAGGCCGGGATGAGTGATGCCGGTGTACTTCACGTGCGGAACGTGGCGAGATGTGGTGGTCTGGCCGGAAAAGTCCCAGATCGCCTTGTACGCGTCGGGGAATCGATCAGTGAGGAATCCGCCACCGTTCTGCTTGGCGAAGATCCCCGTGTATCCCCAGCCCTGACCGGCCAGTGGGCCCGAATCTTCCTGCGGGATCGGACCGACGTCGAGAATATCGACGATCAGCAGGTCCCCGGGCTCGGCTCCCTCGATGTGGAACGGCCCGGACAACGTGTGCACGTTGTTGAGCGGCGCATTCAGAATGTCCTCGGCGGAATCGTCGTTGTGGATGGCCCCGTCGAACCATTCACGGCAATGCGCCCGAAAGGACGTACCGGGCTTCACTGTGACCGCGGCCGGTATGTCGGGATGCCATCGGTTGTGACCGACGATCTCCTGTTCGGTGAAACTCTTCGTCGAGTCGAGCGGAAACAGCAGTTCGGGCACGAGGCACCTCCGGTTGCGCGGATTCTCCTGCCTCGATCATTGCACCGTCGTGGTGTATTCGGCCCGGTATGACGTGTAAATGTTGTATGACGTTGCGCCGGAACGCCACTGACACGACACCTCACGCTACCCTCGTGTGCGTGCCCACCTACAGCTTTCGCTGCACACAGCGTTGCGAACCCGTCGAGCAGAGATTCTCCATGGCCGACGTCCCCTCCCAGGTGACGTGCCCGGAGTGCGGCGAGAGCGCTGCACGCCGGATTTCGTCTCCTGCCCTCGGCAGGGGGAACAGCGCTGCGATGAAGGCACACGACGCCTCACGCGCCACCGCCGACTCACCGACGGTAGTCACCTCCATCCCACGGCAAGGGCGGGCGGCGAGCCCGACGACGTCGAACCCGCTCCACCGTCGCCTGCCACGTCCCTGATCTCGGCGTTTCTCTTTCGTGCCGACGGGGAAGTCCGGGTGCATGTCCCAGCTCCCCGCTCCCCCGTCGATCGCCGACGGCTTTACCACCGACGACGTCGTTTCCTGGGTTGCCGAGCATCTGGGCGACCTGACGCTCGAGCGGCCGGACGACATAGCTCCGGGTGGCATTCGCGGCGGACAATCGGCGGCCGATGCCGCGCTGGCGAGCTTGGACATCACCGGCTACGCCCGCGACCGCAGCACTGTACTTCCTGCGAATCGCCGGGGAGCCAGTCGAATGTCGCCTTACATCCGGCACGGTCTGCTGACTCTCCGTGAGGTGTGGGACGCCGTAGCGGACGCCCCCGCGCGCGATCGCACGCGGTACCGGGACGAACTCATGTGGCAGGAATACGCCCGCCACCTCTATGCCCGCGTCGGAACCGATCTGGGGCGATCCCTTCGTCGTGAACAGCCACGACCGCACAACTGGACTTCCGAACCCTGGCCCGACGAGATGAACTGCATGTCCACGGTGGTGGGTGAATTGCACAGTGACGGTTGGCTCGTCAACCAAACACGCATGTGGCTGGCGTCCCAATGGGCTGTGCGTGCCGGCGCGACATGGCGCGACGGCGAGGACGAGATGTTCACCCACTTGCTCGACGGCTCACGGGCGGCCAATCGACTGGGTTGGCAATGGACGGTCGGTACCGGAAGCGGCAAGGTGTACGGCTTCAGTCGGTGGCAGGTGAACAAGCGCGCACCATCCCTGTGCCGCAACTGCGCGCTGAAAGACGCCTGCCCCATCGAGAATTGGCCCGACGATGATCTCGGACCGGCGGTCGACGGCCCGGATCTCAACAAGGCACCGGTGCCCGCGGGTCCCGTGCACATGGAAGGCGATGGTGCAGAACAGGTCTGGCTGACCGCCGAATCGCTCGGCACCACAGACCCCGCCATGGCTGCGAATCCCGAGCGACCCGCCGTCTTCGTGTTCGACGAGCCACTCCTGCAGAAGCTTCGGCTGTCCGGAAAGCGACTGGTGTTTCTCGCCGAGACTCTCGGCGAGATCGCGTCGACCCGGTCGTTGGAGGTACGTCGCGGCCGAGTATCGGAGGAGCTTTCCGGACGGTCTCTGGCCGCCACCTGGGCACCTGTTCCCGGCTTTTCTCGCATCGCCGACGCCATCGCCCCGGTCGAATTGCATCCATGGCCCTGGCTGACGCGTCCCACCACATTCTCCGTCCGGTCGTTCAGTGCATGGCGGCGCAGTCACTGACGTGCCCGCACCGTGATCTGCCCTTCCTCGCTGGTGGCGGAGACCGTCTTCGACGATCTGGGGTCGTTGATCACGTCGACGACGACGTCGCCTTTGTCGGATGCCGCGTCGACGGCATAGAAGTCGGCGGGCGGAAGCCCGATCGTCGTGTCGCCGATCACGTTGTGCGCCTTGACCGATTCCGGTGCAGTACGCGATTCGACGCTGATCTCGCCGAACGTCGTGCTCACATCCACGATGGACGCAGTTGCATCACTGATCTTCACGTCGCCGAACCGTGTGTCGACCCGGATGACTCCCGCCGATCCACGAGCGAACACCGATCCCGACGCTGTCGAGACGGACACGTCTGCACCGACATCCGACAGCACGACATCACCGCCCGCACCGTTCACCGCGAGGGTCAGGCCTGTGGGTATCTGCAATTCGACGTCGGCGTCACATGTCTTGTACCTGCCGTAGGAACATTCCACAGCCACGCTCGACCCGTCCGCACCGACGTCGATCGTGGGGGCGTCCCCTCGGTAGATCCCGTGCGCTCGAACATGCAGCGAATCATCGGGACTGGGCACGAACTTCAGGTGCGCGAACCCGGTCGTCACCGTCAGCTGCGAGCCGTCGATCGCGTGATCTACCGAGTAGTCGTAGTTCTGAGTCTTCGGAACGGAGAAGCCGAGCGCGATCGCCGCAGTGGTGCCTGCTCCGGCCGCACCGACCACGACGGCCGCTGTGGTGATCGCCAACGTGTAGCGCAACAATGGAATTCGATTCATCGAATAGCTCCCAGGTATCGTAGGACTGCCATGACCCGGCGGTGATCCGCACTGTCGCCGAGCAATCCGAGTTTGGCGAAGATGTTTCCGATGTGCTTCTCGACGGCTGCTTGGCCTACGACAAGAGCGGCAGCGATGCCGGCATTGGACTTACCTTCGGCCATCGCCGTCAGCACATCTCGCTCTCGCGGTGTCAGCGAATCGAGTGGATCCGAACGTGGTGCGCGCGCCAGAATCTGTTGCACAACTTCAGGATCGATGACGGTTCCGCCGTCGGCGACCGTCTTCACCGCGTCGGAGAATTCGTCCACATCGGCGACACGATCCTTCAGCAGGTATCCGACGCCGTCCGTGCTCTGCCGAATCAGTTCTGCCGCATACCTTTCTTCCACGTACTGCGAGAGCACCAGTACTCCGACATCGGGCCAACGCTCACGAATGACCAGTGCCGCTCGCAGACCCTCGTCGAGAAATGTCGGAGGCATCCGCACGTCGATGACGCAGACGTCGGGCAGGGGCTCGGTGGACGACATCAGCGTCAACAGCTGCGACGCGTCACCAACTTTTCCGATCACCTCGGCACCGGAGTCGACCAACAAACGCGCAACACCCTCACGTAGCAGTACCGAGTCGTCGGCAATGATCACTCGCACGGGATGGTCACCTCCACTCGTGTCGGGCCGCCCGACGGCGAAGTCACCGTCAGGGTTCCGTCGATTCCGCTGAGCCTGTCGGCTAGTCCGGCCAATCCGCCGCCCGGCTCGAGATGCGCACCGCCGCAACCGTCGTCGATTACGGTGACGGCGACGGAGGACTCGCCGCGAGCGACGTCGACCTGCACGTTTCCGGCGTGGGCGTGCTTGCCGACATTGGTCAAGGCCTCGGATACCACGAAGTACACCGTCGACTCTGCGGTGGCGTTCAGACGTCGCTCGCCGGTGAGGGCCGGGTCGATGTCGATCGTCACCGGAACCGTCGACAACGCGGCGACCGACGACAGCGCTGCGTCGAGTCCACGATCGGTCAGGATCGGGGGATGCAGTCCGCGCGTCAACGTTCGGATCTCACCGATCGCGTTCTTCGCCTCCCGATGTGCATCGTCGAGCAAACCCTTCAAGACCACGTCGTCCGTAGCCGACGCGCGAGACTTCGCTTGTCCCAGTGACATTGCCACCGAGACCAGCCGTTGCTGGGCACCGTCGTGCAGGTCCCGTTCGATGCGTCGCCGCTCGGCATCGGCGGCGTCGACGACGCGAGCACGGCTCACGGTCAGCTCGTTCACCCGCTTGCTCGACTCCGACTGCCCGAGAAGTGCTGCAGCGCTCCACCAATCGAGCTTGGCAATCAGGGTCGTCAGTGGCGGAACGCCGGCAACCAGGACTACCAGAGCTGCCACTCCGATCACCGCAACCAGCGGAAAGTCCACTCGTTCGGCTATCTCCAACCCGGTGCCCTCGGGATCGGTGACCAACCACGCGACCGGGGCGGCCGCCAGAACCGGAAGCGCCAGGAAGAGCGCAGGCAGCAAGAACAGCAGCGCAGCCGAGATCGGAATACGAATGATCCAGTAGACGAGCGACTTCCACAGCCCGACGTCACGAACACACCACACCAACTTTCGCCAACTGGTCGGATAGACGATGGTGTCCGGTTTCGTGATCTCGATGCCACTGGTCAGGTCGATGCCCGCTCGCGCCGCGATGTCCAGCCAACGAAGGACCACGATCGTGAACACGAAGACGAGCACACCGCTGAGGGCGAACGGCAACGCGAACACCGCGAGCAGGAGCAGACCTACGATCAGCCATCCGCCCAGTCCGGCGAACGTCGTCGCCAACAGCGACGCCATTGCCAACCACCACTGCTGCGAAATCCACGCTCTGAGCGGATTGAGGGGAATCGGTAATGCCTGGTTCATGCGGATGAGCCTAAGTGGGCAGTCGCCGGGGCGTCCTCACTGCGAACCCACGAGGTGAGGTAGGGCCAGCCCTACCCTCGGCGCGCGGGTCCACGTGAGTTCGCCCAGCTCAGGCGTCGAACACGCCCTTTGCTTCCCGAACTTGTCGGTAGCCGGTGATATCAAGGAAGTACACGACTACAGAAAGGGTTCCCATGTCCGCCAGTGTCGATACCTGCCACGGAACGCTCGTGATCCACGCAGTCGGTAGTGCGGAATGCACGGAACCCGATTGCGTGGATCTCGAGTACGTTCGCCACTTCCTGGTGCTCGAGTGCGAGGAGATCACCGGCGGCTGCCAGTGCACAGCGCTGGTTGAGCTCGTTCAGGCGTCCTGACGCCGGACGACCGGCTGCTGCAGCTCCGTCACCCAGTTCTCCTGCGGCGCAGGCTCGGAGACCAGGTAGTACTCGCGGCAGATGCCGGAGAGCTCGTAACCGTTGGCGTCGATCCAGGCCATGAACTGTTCCCAGGTTTCCCCGATCGTCGCCATCGAGCCGTGGTGCACGGTCGTCAGCGCGAGGTCGATCGCGGGTAGCTCGGTGACGTCGTAGTCCTCGCCTGCATCGACGTCGGGGGCGATCTCGAACGCGGCATGCACCGTGATGCCGGTGCCGTCACCGTCATCGACGGCCTCGTACAGGGCGATCGACGACGGTCCGAATTCGACTCCGTCTCGTGCCAGAGACGACGCGAGCCGGGCGTACATCGGACCGATCACCGGGCCGATGTTCTGTGGCCCGTAACCGGCAGCATTCTCGGTGACGACGGCGACTCGGGTGGCCGGCAGCGACTTGGTGTCCACGGTGATCATCGAATCTTCTCCCTCTACGGCGCGGAGGCGCGCATCGATCCGACGCAGTCGGGCGGCGTCGAGATCGAGTCGATGGGCGACGTCTTCACGTTTGGCGACGAGCATCCGACGCAATCGGTCTTCGCTGACCTGCGCATGCACGATCTGCTTCACCTCGTCGAGCCGAAATCCCAGGTCCTTGAACATCAGGATGCGTCCCAACTCCTCGAACTGTCTACCGTCGTACGACCGATATCCGGTGAACGGATCCACCCGTGCCGGCGTCAACAGCCCGATCTCGTCGTAATGCCGAAGCATGCGAACCGAAACCCGGCCGATCGATGCGAACTCTCCGATACTGAACATGACCCTCCGAGACTGCCGTCTCACACTGTGTGAGGGTCAAGTATCGCGCGCCGTGCGGTGGCTCGACCCGTTCTGCGCGCACCGATCAACCAATTTCGCCGGTCGTCGCATCGATCGAGTGCGCTCCCTGATAGTCACGAAAAATTCGGACCAGGCCATTCGCCAGGTCTACGGCACCCCAGCGGTCACCGTAGCGCAACAGACGTTGAGAAACCAGGCTTGGCAGTGAATTCCCGACACATCTCGAGACGGCCTCCCGGACCCGCCTCGATAACCGACCGGGCGTCTGTAATCAAATGTTGAACGACCCTGTGAATGCGACGTCGCAGCGGTTATGGTTCGTTTCGATGCTCCTCCCCCGAACCCACAAGGACTCGCCATGAAGAGACGCCTGATCGCCTATTCCATTGCTGCACTTGCTATCTCCGCCACTGCAGTGGCGCTTCCCACCGGAGTGGCCTCGGCCGCGCCGTGTTCGGATGTGGACGTCTCGTTCGCTCGCGGCACCGGGGAACTTCCCGGCCTCGGCATCACGGGTACTCCCTTTGTGAACAGCGTCAAATCGCAACTCTCGGATCGCTCGGTCAGCACGTACGCCGTGAACTACGCCGCCGACTTCACCCAGGCCAGCGCGGGACCCGGATCTCGCGACCTCGTGGCTCATCTCAATTCCGTTGCGGCATCGTGCCCGTCGACGAAATTCGTGATCGGCGGTTACTCGCAGGGGGCGACCGTGGTGACCAACGCAGTCGGTCTGCGCACTCCCAGCAGCTTCACCGGTGCCGTCATCCCGGCCGCGATCGCCGACCGTATCGAGGCCGTTGTGGTGTTCGGCAACCCATTCGGGCTCACCGGCAGGAAGATCGAAACAGCCAGCAGCACATACGGTTCACGCACCAACAGCTTCTGCAACTTCGGCGACCCGGTGTGCCAGATCGGTGGCTTCAACACCTTCGCTCACCTGACCTACGGCACCAACGGCTCTACGACGCAGGGTGCCTCGTTCGCGGCCGCTCAGGTACGCAGCTGAGTCGACTCACCGAAATCGGTGCGCGGAACCCGACGGTTCTGCAGTGAGGAAAGTCGGTTCCGGTAGCCCGGATTGCACTGCGCTCGTGGAGATTTCCTCCGTGACTGCATCGACCCGAGCTATCGGAACCAACGCAATGGCCGAGCCGCCGAATCCCCCACCCGTCATACGTGCTCCGTACGCCCCGGCTCGCAGCGCAGCCTGGACAGCACTGTCCAGTTCAGGGGAACTGACCTCGTAGTCGTCTCGCAGCGAGACGTGTGACTGCGTCATCAGGTCGCCGAGTTCGGTCCCGATGTCACGGGCGTCCAGCAACGCTACTGCCTGCTCGACTCGTCGTATCTCGCTGGTGACGTGACGAACTCGGGGAACGAGAGCCTGATCGGTGAGCCCCGACACCGCCCGCTCGGGCTCGAGTCCGCGCAGCGTCGACACACTCAGCTCCAGATAGGCGCTGTCGAGTGCTGCTCGGCGGGCACCGTACTGGCCGTCGACCAGACGGTGCGGTGCGTTGGTGTCGATCACCATGATCCGAGCTCCCGACGCCGCGACGTCCAGAGGGATCTGCCGAGTCGAGCCGTCGAGGCAGTCCAGAAGCAGGGCATGACCTGGTTCTGCAAGCATCGCAATGGCTTGATCCATGCCCCCTGTCGACGCGCCGGCCACATCGTTCTCGGCCCGAATGCTGGCGTCGATCAGTACCTTTCGATCGACGTTCAGCTCGAACAGATCGCTCAGGGCCAAGGCGAACGAGCACTGGAGGGCCGCCGAACTCGACAGGCCCGAGCCCACCGGTACCGAGGAGTGCACGGCAACATCGACTCCGCCTACCCCGTGCTCCTGCAGTGCCCAGGCAACCCCGGCCACGTACGCGGCCCAGCCCGACGGGCTCCCCGGACCGATGTCACCGAGTTGCCCCGTCCACGTCTGGTCCGTGTGCGTCGAGACTGCCCGCATCGTCGCATCCTCGCGCCGCCGAACAGCGACTGCTGTGGCGAAGGGCAGCGCGAACGGCAGCACCAATCCTCCTGCGTAGTCGATATGTTCGCCGATGAGGTTGACCCGACCCGGTGCCACCCAGACGCCGTCCGGCTCCCCACCGAACGCGGTGTCGAACAGCTCCGAAGCACCGTCGGCGAGGCTCTGCTCGGACACGACGCTCAACCAGTTCACACCAACACCTCGCGCAATCTGTCTGCGATTCTCTCCGGAGTCGTGTCGTTGATCCATGCGCCCATCGCCGACTCGGATCCGGCCAGGAACTTCATCCGACCCGGTGACCGCATCATCGAGAACAGTTGCAGGTGAAGACGTCCCAGCTCTCGATCGGATCCGACGGGAGCCTGATGCCACGCCGAGATGTACGGCACCTCGTCCACGCCCTCGAAGAATGCGTCGACGCCCCGCAGCAATGCGCGGTAGACGCCGGCCAGCTCGTCGCGCTCCGCATCGTTCAGTTCGGCAAGATCTGCGACGTCGCGGCGCGGAGCAAGATGCACCTCGAGCGGCCAGCGTGACGCCGCAGGGACGTACGCCACCCAATGCTCGACATCCACGACTATTCGTCGACCCGAGCGCAATTCGGCGGCGAGTACATCGGCCAGCAGAACTCGACCAGTGCTCTCGAAGTGCCTGCGCGACTGCCTGATCAAAGCATCGGTACGAGGAGGAAGGTAAGGGTAGGCGTAAATTTGGCCGTGCGGGTGCGTCAACGTGACACCGATCTCCTTGCCACGATTCTCGAAGCAGAACACCTGCTTCACTCCATCGATCGCCGAGAGCTCCGTGGTCCGGTCTGCCCACACGTCGATGATCGTTCGGACCCTCGACAGTTCCAGCGAGACGAAAGACGCCTCGGGATCGCTGGCGAAACAGACGACCTCGCACCGACCGGTACCTGCCGCCAGTGGCCACAGCGGCTCACCGTCGACCGCTGCCGGAAGAGTCTGTTGTGCAGCACTTCCCGCCAACGACGGGAAACGGTTCTCGAAGACCACGACGTCGTAATCCGAGGCCGGAATCTCGGTCGGCGGGCGGCCCGGACGGCTGGGGGCCAACGGGGACAGGTCGGCGGGAGGCAAGAACGTGCGGTCCATCCGCTGGGCAGCCATGACGATCCACTCACCGGTGAGTACGTCGAACCTGATCTGCGAGAGCGACACCGACGGCGGCAGCGGCCGTGAATCCACCAGCTCCCGGGTGGCACCACCGGAAAGGTAGGGCTCGGTGTCGTCGTAATAGATCAATTCTCGACCGTCGGCCAGCGTGGTCGAGGTCTTGCGCATCGGATGGCTGGTGTCCTGCGTGGTCATCGACTGCTCTCTTCTCGAGTGGTCGGCCGGGGTTCGGCGGGACCGGTTGCGACGACCACGTCATCGACGATGTCGGTCAGCGCGTCGCGAATACGTTCGGGCACATCGACATCGGTGACGATCACATCCACCTCCGACAACGCAGCGGTGGTTGCGAGGGCGCGAACACCCCATTTGGTGTGATCAGCGAGGACCGCAACGCGACGAGCCGAGGCGACGAATGCCTGATTGGTCTGTGCCTCCAGCAGATTGGGGCAGGTGAGGCCCGCATCGATGTCCACTCCATGCGTGCCGAGAAACAGAATGTCGACGTGCAGCGTCTGCAACGCGCCGACCGCCAACGGGCCGACGAGTGCGTACGACGGGGTGCGTTGGCCTCCGGTGAGCAACACGGTGTGGTCTGCTCTGCCGCCGGCATGAAGGACGTCGGCGACGGGCAGGGAGTTGGTCACCACGGTGATGTCGGGTATCCGAAGCAGTTCCCGCGCCAACGCGTGCGTCGTCGTACCTCCGGAGATGCCGATGGTCGTTCCTGGCCGGATGAATCGCGCGGCGGCGCGAGCGATGGCGGCCTTGGCGTCACGACTCTGCTCGGACTTGACCGGAAAACCCGGCTCGAACGCGCTCGCGGAACTCGGCGCGGTGATGCCGCCATGCACTCGCTCGACCAGGCCCTGGGCGACCAGTTCATTGACGTCACGTCGAATGGTCATGTCGGACACCGACAGAGCAGTGCCCAACGCGGCCACCGTGACGGCTCCCTCGGACCGCACCCGGTCCAGAATCTTCTGCTGCCGTTGATGGGCGAGCATCACACCATCGCCAGACCTGATTCCATGCACACAATATTCACCAGATAGCAACAAATGTCAACAAAAGCGAACAGGATGCGGCGATGTGGTCAGAAGTCGTCGTCGCTCTCGGACGCGGTTCGTGCGCGACCGATCCGTGTCAGATGCACCCGTCGCGCCAGTCGAATCACGGGACGGATGAGCAGTTCGATACTCCCCAGCAGGAAGAGCCACGTACCGATCACCGTCGTGCTCTCCTGAAAGAAGAGGATGCTGCCGGCGATGAACCAGACCGCAACGAGAATGTCGTTGATGATGCTGACAACTTCCCACCGCTGGCGAATCACCAGTTCCTCGTGCCCGATAGTGAAGGTCAGGTCGTTCATAGCGGCTCCTTCGTAGCATCGTCGGTGTACCCAGTCCGACTACCCGGATCCCTCCCAATCGACCCGGGCTGCCATCTCGAGCAGTTTCCGACGGCGTGTCTCGCTGGTCTCGCCGATCCGCGCGATACGTCCGTACACATGGGCACGGAAGTCGGTCAGAACGTCCCGATTCTGTTGAACTGCACCGCTACCGATGCAGTTGTGCAGTAACGCGCGGAGGTTGTCGTACTCCTCTCGCGGAACTGCGGGCCACGCATTGACCACCAGCCCGGTGAGCTGTTGGCGTTGATGCGCGCGCCGCACTCGGGTTTTGTCGGGATGAATCGTGAAGCCCTCGTCGTGCGCGATCTGGGACACCACCCACAGCAACTTGTCGACGTCGAGCTCGGCCGGACCGGAGAACGCCAGGTCATCGGCGTAGCGGGTATACCGGGCACCCATGGTGCGGGCGAGCCCGGCAGCTCGAATATCGAGTTGGCGGGCAGCCAGGTTGGCCAGGGCGGGCGACGTCGGTGCGCCCTGCGGCAAGTGGGTGGTGCGAAGCCTCGCCGCCGTCGCGCGGTCCATGCCCGTCAATTCGCCGGCCGGGGTGACCGTTGTGCACAGCGCGGCAAGATTGGCCGCGACCTTTCTGCGGTAGCCGACGGCCTCGAAGATCGCCACCACGCGATCGAACCCGATGGACGGAAAGAAGCGACGTAAGTCGACCGAGACCACCACCTCACGCTCGGCGTGGGGCGTCGCGAACGTGCGGGGGCTGCGCCCTTTACGAAAACCGTGCGCGGCGGGATGTGGTGGAATTCGATCCAGGATGCGGTGCAGTATCTTTCGCTGAATCTCGCGCAAGCGCGGTTTGGGCACCTCGAGCAGACGGACGCCGTGGCGCTTGTCGAGACGAGCAGATCGATAGTGCTGCAGGGGAAACGGTGCAGTACGCAGCCGACCCTGCAGATCCGCGAACCACTCGATCTCGGAAATGGTCAGGTCAAGCGATTGCGCGAGCTGGCCCGTCGTCTCGTAGCGAGGCACCTCGAACCGCCAGGGTACGACACGGCCACGTATCGGCGATCGCTGTGACGACTTCGACGGCTGCGTAATCAACGGAAGATCGCGCAGCAGAACGAATATCGACGCCTCGTCGAACGGCGGACTCGGGTACAGGTCGATGATTCGATCGGCCAACCTCGAGGCCTTGGCCGGCATGACCCGAGAGAACGCCTCCTCGAGCCCCGATTGCGTCCACTCTGCGCCTGCCGCCAGGCGAGCCAGGGTTGCGGCGGCGCGCGGCGTCAATTCGCGGTCGTTCACGTGTGTCGCTCCACCGGATCTGGAGCGAGAGAATGCAGCGACGCGCGGCGACCGAAATCTTTCGTCCTCGGAGCTGCCAAGCACGCGAAGCGTGCGGACCAGCTTCGGACGCAGTGCTCGATTCTCTTCATGTACCCAGGGGTTACCCCTGAGACCGGTCCCGCGGACCAACTCTCGCCCACGCGCCGCTGCATCCCACCACAATGCCAAACCGACGCGGATCTGTCAGCGGGATGACTCACTAGTTCGACCGACCGGTCGGGTTTTGAAGTTTTCGTGAGTTGCTCGATTGCGAGCCGGAGCTCTCGAGTCCGGAGCAGGTGAACGGAACCAGCGCCGACTCCGTTGCGTCCAACCCGTAGATGGGCTCTTGGGAAAGGACAGTGCACATGCATCGAAGCAGTCGATGGGCGGCAATCGCAGTAGGTCTGCTCCTGCTCACCGCATGTTCGACGGGCCAAGACGGTACTGCAGTCCCCGAAGTCATCGCGACGACCAGCACCGCCGTCGCCGCACCGACGCCGTGGGATCCATGCACCATCCCCGACGACGCCATCGCGCAGGCGGGATTGAATACGGCCACCAAGGAGTCGGGGGTGTTCGGCAGAGATCAAAACGGATTCAAGATCTGTGGCTGGGAGGCCAACCCTCCGAGCAGCGAGTACTTCTTCTCAATATTCGTCGGATTGGAGAACATCGATTACATCGACGATCCGAGTTACTTCGACCGACTTCAACCCGTTCGAGTGGGCACGCGTAACGCCACCCAATACCAGCAACTATCTGCTGACTCGTCCCGAAACTGCGGAGTCGCCTTCGTGGCCGGCGCTGAATTGATCAGGGCCACGATCATCACCAGCGCGTTGGTACGCGACCCGCCGTATGCCCCATGCACGGAGCTGAACTCCTTGGTGGCAGTGCTCGACTCAGAACTCCCCAGCTGAATCCATCGACCGAAAGAGGCGACACCGTGACTGAAGCCAGGCCGGACCTCATCGCACACTGGCGAGACCTCAACGCCCAAGCCGACGCGGGCACCATCACGATTCCACCCGACGTCGCCGCGAAATGCGACGCGGCATGCGCAACCTACCTCGTACACCTCGCCAAGATGCAAGCTCAAGCAACCCAACTGAGCGAAGTCAAGTCCTGGGGCGACTTCAAGTCTGCTCAGGATTTGCAAAACAGGTTTGCTCGCCTGGCGACCGGCAAAAGCACGTCACTCGATGTCATTCTGCAGCAACACATCGACGTCATCGATTCGATGCGTACGTTGTTTCGGCGCTACTTCGAGGACACGGCCAACACGGATGAACGAACTGCTGCGAACATCGTCGCGCTCACTCCGGAGAATTGACGGCCTGCAGCACTATTCGCTGGACATCGACCTCGCGGTTGTCGTTGTCCAGTCGCCGGGACACCGGCTCGCAACTGCGAGAACGCCACCACTCGATCCGCGCCCTCAGCCGACAGGCACACCCCACCGACGAGGTGTGGATCCCGACGATGGGCGTGAATCCCCGCTCCCCCGCGTTTTCGTCGCGTCCGGAGCGTAGCTGCAAGCAAGCCTCCTGAGACGGATCAAGGCCGCCCAGGTTGGAGCCACACCTAGAGGTTCGTGTGGTGGAGACTCAGCCTCCGTGCGCCTCGACGGCCACTGGCTGCCACTCGCGCCAGTTCGCCAGGCGTGATTCGTAGTCCTTCGTCGCGATCTGGAGCGGTGCCTCGCCGAAAAAGACTCGCAGCGGCGGCTTTTCGGCGTCGACGACCTTGAGCAACGCCGAACGCGTAGCTACCGGATCGCCAGGAGTCGCCTGCCTTGCACTCCGCAGTTCGGCGGCCTTCTTCCGAATCGGGTCGTACGCGGCGATGTCAGTGGACTTCTTGGCAGACGGACCGGCCCAATCGGTGGAGAAACCACCCGGTTCGATCAGCGTCACATGGATACCGAAGTCCTCGACCTCCTGCGCCAGGGCCTGACTGAATCCTTCGAGGGCCCACTTGGACGCGTGGTACGCACCGACATTGGGGAATGCTGAGATTCCGCCGATGGACGACACCTGCAAGATGTGGCCGCTGCCCTGCTCACGCATGAACGGCAGCGCGGCCTGAGTGACCCATAGCGCTCCGAAGACGTTGGTCTCGATCTGCGCGCGGGCGTCCTCCTCGGAGATCTCTTCGATCATCCCGAACTGGCCGTAGCCGGCGTTGTTGACGACGATGTCGAGCGATCCGAAGGTCTTGTGCGCCAGGGCGACTGCTGCGAAGTCGGCAGCGCGGTCGTTCACATCCAGCTCGATCGGCAGAATCGCGTCGCCGTATTCTTCCACGAGATCGTGCAGTGTCGCCGTGTTGCGAGCCGTGGCTGCGACTCGATCGCCGCGGTCGAGGGCTGCAATAGCCCACTCGCGTCCGAATCCCTTGGAAGTACCGGTGATGAACCACGTCTTGGCTGTCATGAATCTCGCCCCTTCGCTACACGGACAAAAGTAAGGACGACGTCCGCTGCAAACGCCTCTCGGCGAGTGGTCGCTCGTAGCGACAAATGGGGTGAGGCCCGGGGCTTGCCAAGCGAACGCCGTCGAAAGAGTCCAACGAGGTGGGTACGCCGACTATTCCCCGCACGTCAGCTGTGTTCGGTGATCATCACCGCCATGGTGTTCGGCTCCAGCGCCTCGAAGATGTGCAGCGCGTCACCGGGGTAGGCGACGTAGTCGCCGGGCATCAGCTCGACTGCCTCGCCCACCGGCCCCACCAGGGCTCGTCCAGCGCTGAGCACAACGTGCTCGACCACACCGGGCGAATGAGGGTCCGAGCGCCTCGGCTCGCCGACGTCCGCGCTGACCAGATAGATGTCTCGTCGCGCGTTCGGCGGAGACGACGCCAGCAGCGTCGCGGAGTAGTCCGCCCGGTCCGACGCAAATCTTGGTCCCTCGCCCGCACGGATCAGGCGGACCGACTGCTTCGCGGGCTCGACCAGCCTGGAGAACGGCACGTCCAGGGTGACGCTGAGGGCCCAAAGAGTTTCCAGACTCGGGTTCCCCGTCCCCGATTCCAGTTGCGACAGAGTCGATTTAGCGATACCCGCACGACGCGCCACCTCAGCCAGCGAGAGGCCGACGCGTCGTCGTTCCTGCTGCAGAGCAGCAGCGATGGCCGCGATCGGTGGTCCGGCGTCCGCCATTCGTTCACTCCATCAGTACGTTCGTTTGATTTGACGAACAGCCTAACATCGTCCACTATAACGACCATGCGTTCGACATGGCGAACCCTGCAGGGGGTCAACATCCGCGACATCGCGTTGGTCTGTCTGGCCGACGCCTTGGTCGGGGCCTCGTTCGGTGCCATCGCCGTAGCCGCCGACCTGCCACTGTGGCTACCGGTCGTGATGTCCCTGGTGGTCTTCGCGGGCTCCTCCCAATTCATCTTCGTCGGCATCCTGGCCGTCGGCGGCAACCCCGTCGCCGCCGTGGCGAGCGCGTTGCTCGCGAACACTCGGCTCGTGCCGCTCGGATTCTCCATAGGATCCGTTTTCGAGAACGTCTCGCCATGGAAGCGACTGCTCGGCACCCACCTGATCACCGACGAAGCGGTCGCATTCAGCGTCGCCGAAGAAGACGAAGGACGGCGTCGAACAGCGTTCTGGCTGTGCGGAATCGGACTGTTCGTCACCTGGAACATCGGGGTGGTGATCGGCACTCTCGGTGGTGGCGCAATCACCGATACCGCCGCACTCGGACTCGACGCCGCATTTCCGGCAATCCTGCTCGGACTGATCATGCCTGCGCTCCGAGATCGGGGCACGCGCAATGCCGCACTCGTCGGCGCAGGGATCGCCCTGGCAGCGTCGATGTTCCTACCGAGCGGACTGCCGGTGCTCCTCTCGCTGATCGCCGTGGTGCCCGCACTGCTGTCCACCAAGCCCGCCGCAGGCAAGGAATCCGCATGAGCCTCACGATCCCGCTGATCGCCATGATCGTCGGCACTTTCGCGCTCCGCCTCATCGGCCCGGCCCTGCGCTCGCGCATGACCATCTCGCCCCGCATCGACCGCGTCATGTCCACCTCGGTCGCCGTCGTGTTCGTAGCCCTCATCGCCACCTCGACCCTGCTCGTGGGCAAGGACTTCGCGGGCTTCGCAGCCCCTATCGGCGTCACCGTCGCCGGAATCCTCGCCTGGCGCAAAGCACCCTTCGTCGTCATCGTGATTGCCGCTGCCGCGACCACCGCTGCCCTCCGCTGGATCGGTGTCGCCTGACCGAACCGCGGCACCCCAAGTCCACTAGATGTGACATTGACCCCCGAAAAGTCCACCAAATGTCACATTGAGTGCATCGGATGGGGAACACGGGTGACAGCCATCGCCCCTTCGCGGACTACCGACTCGGCAACAAGCCCGTTGCCACCCGGGCCACCTCGCTTACTGACCTGAGCGCCCACTATTTCTCTGCATCCACGGGATCCCGCGTTTCGAGCCGAATTGTGGGCGCTGACATCAGTTGACCGGCGCAGCTCGAACCGCCGACCCCCGCTGGACCCACCTGACCTCGCGCACCGCTCCCGTTCACCGGCACCCCGAGTCCACTGGATGTGACATTGACCCCCGAAAAGTCCACTCGACGTCACATTGAGTACCCCCGGGCGGGGACAATGGCGAATGAACACAATGTCTCGATGTGGGGAGCAGCAATGACCGCGCTGGATGCAGTACGACGACGTTGGCCGAAGACGATGCCACTTCAGCCGCTTCCGTCGGAGTCGTGGGCCAAGCAGGAGCCGACGTGGAAGGGTGCGAATCCCCAGGTCATCGAGTCGGCGTTGAAGCGTGCGAAGACTCGGACGTCGGGCAATTGGTTCGTTTTCGCTGCGAGTCGCGACGTGAAGGCCGACAAGCCGTTCGGTCGCTATGTCGGTACCACCGAGTTGGTTGCGTGGCGGGATTCGGCGGGCAAGGTGCATATCGGTCCGGGTGCGTGTCCGCATCTCGGGGCGGCGCTCGATACCGCGAAGATCGAGTGCGACGCGTTGGTGTGCCGGTGGCATGGGCTGGCGTTGGGTCCGAAGGGTAAGGCTGGCTGGCGGCCGGTTCCTGCGTTCGACGACGGTGTTCTGGTGTGGGTCCGGCTCGACGAGCTGGGCGGCGAGGAGCCGACGCCGGTGCCGGTGGTACCGATCAGGCCCCCTGCGTCGACGTCCATTCCTGGTGTCGTCACGTTGATCGGGAAGTGCGAACCGGACGACATCATCGCCAATCGCCTCGATCCGTGGCACGGCGCATGGTTCCATCCGTACTCGTTCGCGAGGCTGAAAGTGGTCAGCGCGCCCACCGACATCGATGTGCCCGAGGAGGACGATCGCTTCCTGGTCGATGTCACGTTCCGCGTCAGTCGCGGCATCGGTGTTCCCGTTCGAGCCGAATTCGTCTGCCCCGGCCCACGCACCATCGTCATGCGCATCCTCGACGGTGAGGGGGCGGGAAGCGTTGTCGAGACTCACGCGACTCCCCTGGCTCCTGCGCCCGACGGCACCCCGCGGACGGCGGTCATCGAGGCGACGATCGCGAGCTCGGATCGACCCGGCTTCCAGATGGCGCGCAAGGTCTCGGGATTGCTGCGTCCGGCGATGAATTTCACCGCCGCACGTCTGTGGAAGGACGACCTCGATTACGCCGAACGTCGTTACGAACTGCGCTCGACGGGTCGCGCGTGATCTAACTTTCGACGAGTGCGGCGAGTTGGCCGATGACGGTTCCCCATCCGTCTTCGAAACCCAACTCCTCGTGCATCTTTCGGTCTTCTACGTTGCGGTGCATCACGTGCGCCCGGTACTCCGTCCCGTCGGGATGGTCGGCAAACGTGATCACCGCGGTCATGAACAGTTGTGGGGCAGGTCGCCAACCTTCGACGAGGGAGTTGGTGAACACGATGCGTTCCTGATGGTCGACGGCGAGGAAGCATCCGTCGATGTGCGGTTCGAAGTCTCCTCCGGGTTCACTCATCAGCGTTCGGAATGCGCCTCCGGGCTGCAGGTCCCACGCATCCACTCGGCACAGAGTAGGTGCGGGAATCCACCATTTCTCGAACTTCGACGGGTCGGCCCACGCATCCCACACCGTCTCGCGCGGAACCGCGATGATGCGGGAGATACTCAGGTCGAGTTCGGGATCGAAGGAAGTCATTGCTGCTCACTCTCTTTCGAGGATCGGGTGACGAACTGTTCGAGACGGTCGGTTCTGGATTCCCACACGGACCGTTGCTGTTCCAGCCACGTGGAGGCCGCATCCAGGTTGGTTCGCTCGATCGTGCACGCGCGTACACGTCCGGTCTTGTGGGTGCGAATCCATCCGCTGCGCTCGAGTACATGAATATGTTTCATGAACGACGGCAGAGTCATGTCGAATGGTTCGGCCAGTTCCCCCACGGTGGCAGGCCCGGACCCTAGTCGGCCCAGTACTGCACGCCGCGTCGGATCGGCCAACGCTTGGAACACGTCGTCGAGGACCTCGGAATACTGAGCCATAAGGCACAGTATCTCCACGAGAATACTTAGCGCAAGGGCACAGTATCGTCGGCTCGCGTCGGACTAGCCACAACCATCAGTCTCGGCGAGGTCCTTGAAATACCGGGCGACAGGCCACCGCTCGAAACCACTCTTCTCGTAGACCGACCGCGCCGGCGCATGACCGGGATCGTCACCGGTCTCGACCATTACCATGCGCATTCCGGCGGATCTCACTCGCGCGAAAGACCGATCGAGGAGCGCCCTTCCGACGCCGGCTCGCTGCTGAGCTGGGTCGACCACCAGGACGTACACCTCACCCATGTCGTCGTTCGGGTGCAGGCGGGTACAGACCCAGCCGACCGGCGTGTCACCGTCCACGGCCACGTCCACGCTCTCGGGTTCGTCGTCGATGACGAATGCGAGATCGTCGTACTGACGTGCCTGCCACCCATGGGGATAGAAGCAGTCGTACACGAACGACGGGACCGCCTCCTGCACGAGCGGAAACACCGGTTCCCACGCGCGAAGCGACAGCGCGAGCAACTCGGCCCGATACCGGGGGACGTACGGCACGATGGTCACCATCGGACCGAGTGTAGATTGCAGCATTCGAGCGAGGCGGCGGTTCGACCGTCACACCGACTGCCGCACGCCACCCCCATTGCGCCGCAGCACTATTGGGTGGAGAGAATTTCCAAAAAAGTGCCGAAAAGGTCTTGGCACTCGCGGCATTCGAGTGCTAATTTCTGTGTTGCACAGTTGAGGAGCGCCTCGCCACAGGGGCGAGCGCATCTGGGTACAGGAGGTGGTTGCTGTGCTTCGTTTCGATCCGTTCCGTGACGTCGATTCGCTCACCTCGGCATTGTTGGGTGCGTCTACCGGTTCGGACCGCGCACCGCGATTCATGCCCATGGATCTGTACAAGGTCGACGATCACTACGTACTCAGTGCCGACCTTCCCGGCGTCGACCCGGGGTCCATCGACGTCGACGTCGATCGCGGCACATTGACGCTCACCGCGCAACGAACCGTGCCGGAAAGCTCCGGCGTGCAGTGGATTTCATCGGAGCGCTTCGCCGGAACGTTCCGTCGACAGATCTCACTGGGTGACGGCGTCGACACCGAGGGCATCTCGGCGTCGTACGACAACGGCGTCCTGTCGATCACCATTCCGCTTGCCGAGCGAGCGAAGCCGCGCAAGGTCGACATCGCTCGTGCAGAGCTGACCGGCGAGCAGAGATCCATCGAACACCAATCGACCTGATCCGTCACGCGCACAAGCACATCGAGCACTGTGAAACCACTCAGGGAGGGTGATGCATATGGAAACGGATACCGTGGTCTGGCCGGAATCTCCCGATCGTGACCAATGGTGGCGCACGGTTCTCGGGGTCGGGACCGAGATCCGTGAATGCGCCACGGCCGATCTACTGGATCAGCAGCGAGCAGAGCCGGTCGACGACGACCTCTACCCGCACGTACCGCGAGAGCCCGTCGCTGCGTAATCCGAACGACCGCAAGGCCGGCACCGACATTCGGTGCCGGCCTGCGTCATTGCCGCACCCGCCACAGGTCACAGGTCACAGGACCAACGAGTAGAACGTGCTCGACGGGTCCACGACGTAGTCGCCGAACGGGGGCACTGCGACGAATCCGTGTCGCTCGTAGAGGCGTCGAGCTGCGGCGAAGTAGTCCTGGGTGCCCGTCTCGAGGCTGACGCGCTCGAACCCCAGCCGCCGCGCCTCCGTCAGAACGTGCTCGAGCAGTTCGGACGCCACCCCGCGGCCCCGCGCGAAACGCGAGGTACGCATCGACTTCAGTTCCCCGTGTTCAGGAGTGAGTGTCTTCAGCGCGGCAATGCCGAGCAGTGCCCCGGCCTCCCACCCCGTCCACACCCGCATGTCCGGCCCGCGCAGGCCCGACAGATCCAGTGCGTGAACACTCTCTGCCGGGGACGTCGCGTGCATGTCCGCAAGGTGCTCGACGAGCAACGCACCGACCTCCGGCCGCGACAGATCGTCGACCTCGAGACGCATGCAACCTCCTGTCGTGAGTGGAAGTTCGACCCCTGCTACGAAGTACCACTCACCTGCGGCGAAGCCGCTCCAAAGCGTCGAACATCTTGAATCGTCCACTCGTGGGTACGGTTTCGATGTCGTGGCCGGTGACGCCCCAGCCCGCCAACAGGGTGTTCGCCGCCTGCAGTCCGGTGGTGGCGGCACGTTCCATGAGAGCCACGGGCAGATCGATCCGAATGCCGTCACCCGCGAGTACCAGCGAGGGCTCGGGGGTGCGCACGGTGGGCCGCTCGGCGAATGCTCCGAGGCCGAACATCGGACAGTCGTCTCGCCATTCGGATCGTTCCGCGACTACCTCTGCCGCAGCGGTCTCCGGGTAGATCTCGTGCATGCGAGCCATCAGCTGCGCGCGGGTGACCTCCTCGGATTCCTCGGCAGCGTAGGCATGCAGTTCGACGACCGAACCTCCGGTCCTCGCTGCCCACTCCGCGGCCTCGTCCTCGAACCGCTCGAGCACACTGATGTTGTCGATCGGAGGCATACCTCCGGTGCCGATGAACGCGGGACGATCGGCATTCACCGCCTTGCTCAGCCACACGCGGTGGACCATGAAAGGCGGGGTGTTCTGCAGCGCGCCGACCTGCTTGCGCCACGCCGGCGTCCCGAGCTCGGGGGATTGCTCGAGCACCCGCTGCAATCCGGCGATGTCGGTAGCGAGGACCACCGCGTCGGCGTCGATGATTCCGCCGGCGTCGACGCGGAACTTGCGCAGGCCACCGCGGGTGATCTCGCCACACGGAGTGGACGTTCTGATCTCGACACCGAGACCACTGAGATACTCCCCCAACGGGTTCCACAGTGCCTGAGGGTAGGGATCGCGGGGGACGTCGAAGATCAAACCCTCGGAGGAGCCGAGGAAGTAGATGTGGAACATCATCGCCAGTTCGGCAGCCGACATCTCCTCCGGGTCGGCGAAGAAGCTGCGGGAGAACACCCCGAACGCCAGATGGCGTGCCGCTTCGGGGAAGTTGATGTTACGCAGGAACTCCGCAGCGGGAGTGGTGTCGAGTTCGTCGAAGGTCTTCGGCACGCTCACCGTCATCAATGGCAGGGCGGCGATTCCGTTGAGATCGGTGAGGTCCTTCCACCGGAACGTCGGACTGCGCTTGACGAACGCGAACGCATTGAGCGGTGGCGTCTCGGGCAGACCCTTGAATCCGTCGATACGACCGTCGCCGTCGATCAGCGGGTAGTCGTCGACCGGGCGTAGACGCGCCAGGTCGGGGTCGGTGCGGCGCAGCAGGTTTCGCAGGTTGTAGTACTGCCGGAAGAACGCGTGGAAGCCGCGGCTCATCGTCGCGGGCGAGCCGTCCTCCAGCGTCGTGTCCCAGCCACCGACGCGGCCACCGAGGTAGCTTTCACGTTCGACAAGATGGACCTTGACGCCGCGTTCGGCCAGCGCGGTCGCGGCGCTCAGTCCCGCGATGCCGCCGCCCACCACCACCACATGCGGGACGTCGGCCAGCTGGCCTGCATCCGAATAGCCTTGCACCGCAGCATGGGTGACCTTCTTGGAATCGGTCAACGCTCTTCCTTCGCGGGTCGAGAGCCCAGGAACGTGTGCACCACACCGTTCTGCCATCCGGTCATCGTCTCTCGGGCGACACCGCTGTAGCCCGCACGCTGCATCCGTCGCATGAACGCCGATGCGCCGTCGAACGTGACGACGCTGCGCCACAGATGCCGATACAACGTGGCGTCTCGCGTTGCGAGCCAGCCGAGCGGGATGATGATGCCCCAGCTCACGACGTTCCAAGAGATTCGAGCACGCAGTGAATCGTGCACCGAGTATTCGTGGAACGCGATCGTCGAACCCGGACGCAGCAGCGCCAGTAGCGATTTGAGTTCGGCGTCGGGGTCGTCGACGTTCCTGATCAGATATGCGGCCAGGATGGCGTCGAACGGCCCGTCGACCCCGTTCACGGCCAGATCCTCCACCCGCGAGTGCACGAACGTGACGTTCGACGGCCAGTCCTTGCTCCGGGCGACCTCGAGCATCTCGGCGGACGCGTCGGCGGCGACGATCTCGGCGTGCGGTGCCGCTTCGAGCAGCGCTGCGGTGGACGCACCCGTACCGCAACCGATATCGAGCAGGCGCAATCCGCTTCCGAGATCGGGAATGCGGAGGCGCTGCGCGGACTTGACGAGGTGCTCGTGGTAGCCGGGGTTCGCTCCGACGAGTCGGTCGTACGCTTTGGCACCGACGTCGAATGCGCCGGGAACTTCGTTTCGCGGCAGACCGCGCTTACCGACCTTCACAGTGCCTCTTCCTTGCTCACGCGGGCAGCTGGCCCACCCTGGACCGATACGACATCTCCGTGCTGCAACTGCCGTCCGCGGCGGATGTCCACGTCCCCGTTTACGCTGACCAGGCCGTCGGCGATGATGCCCTTGGCTTCGGCACCGGATTCGATCAGGTTGGCGAGCTTGAGGAATTGGCCCAGCCGGATCGATTCGTCGCGGATGGGGACATCGTGTGCATCGGACATGTCTCCATCCTGTACTAGCGGGCCGCTCGCTGCTACCAACGAGTCACATCGCGGCGCGGAAGCGGCGCAATCGCAGGCTGTTGCTCACCACGAACACCGAGGACAGCGCCATTGCGGCCCCGGCGAGCATCGGGTTGAGCAGGCCCGCTGCCGCGAGGGGGATCGCTGCGACGTTGTAGGCGAACGCCCAGAACAGGTTGCCCTTGATGGTGCTCAGCGTGCGACGCGAGAGCCGGATAGCATCGCCGACGGCCCGTAGGTCGCCGCGGACGAGCGTCAGGTCGCTCGCCTCGATCGCTACATCGGTTCCGGTTCCCATCGCGAGCCCCAGGTCGGCGGTGGCCAGCGCTGCCGCGTCGTTGATGCCGTCGCCGACCATCGCCACGACCTTGCCTGCGGCCTGCAGTTCACGAACGGCATCGACCTTGCCCGACGGCAGCACACCGGCAACGACCTGATCGATGCCTACCTCCGCGGCGATCGTTCGGGCGGCGGCCTCGTTGTCGCCGGTGAGCATGACCGGCGTCAGGCCCAGCTCGCGCAGTTCTGCGACGGCCTGCTTCGACGTCGGCTTGACAGAGTCGGAGACCACCAGAACCCCGCGGGCCTTCCCGTCCCACCCGATCGCGACGGCGGTGCGTCCCTGGCGTTCGGCGTCGGCGAAGGCGTCGGCCAGTTCCGGTGGCAGAGGCATCGACCAGTCGGTCAGCAGGCTGCGACGGCCGATGACCGCGGCGCGACCCTCGACGACGCCCTGGACACCGAGACCCTCGAGGCTGGTGAACTCCTCGACGGACTGGGACGATGCCCCATCTGCGATGGCCCGGGCGATGGGGTGCTCCGAGCTCGATTCCAACGCTGCCGCCACGGCACGGACCACGTCCTCGTCCTCACCGTCGGCCACGTGCACCGAATGCAGTGTCATCTCACCGGTGGTGACGGTGCCGGTCTTGTCCAGCACGACGGTATCGATGCGGCGGGTCGATTCGAGCATTTCGGGGCCCTTGATCAGAATCCCCAGCTGCGCCGCCCGACCGGTGCCGACCATCAGTGCTGTGGGGGTGGCCAGCCCGAGTGCGCAGGGGCACGCGATGATCAGGACGGCTACCGCCGCCGTGAAGGCAGCGGCCACCGAATTGCCGGTGCCGAGCCAGAATCCGAGCGTTGCCACCGAGATGGCGATGACGATCGGCACGAAGATTCCCGAGATGCGATCGGCCAGACGCTGGGCCTGAGCCTTGCCGGTCTGCGCATCTTCCACCGCCTTCGCCATCTGCGCGAGCTGGGTGTCTGCACCGACTCTGCTGGCGCGCACGGTAATTCGACCACCGACGTTCACCGTGGCTCCGGTCACCGCGTCGCCGGCCCCGACCTCCACCGGCACCGACTCGCCCGTCAGCATCGACCGATCGACGGCCGAGGATCCACTCTCGACGGTTCCGTCCGTGGCGATCTTCTCACCCGGACGAACGACGAACAGATCGCCGACGGCGAGCTGATCGATCGGAATCTGCTGTTCCTCATCGCCTTTCAGCACAGCGACGGTCTTGGCACCGAGGTCCATCAGTGCGCGCAACGCCGCACCGGCCTGCCTCTTGGACCTGCTCTCGAACCACCGGCCGGCCAGGATGAAGGTGGTGACACCCGCAGCCGCCTCGAGATAGATATTGCTCGCCCCGTCCATCCGCGCGATCGTGAACTCGAACGGATGCGTCATGCCGGGCTCACCGGCCGTACCGAAGAACAGCGCATACAGCGACCAGCCCAGTGCAGCAAGGGTTCCCATGCTCACGAGGGTGTCCATCGTCGACGTCCCGTGCTTCAGGTTGGTCCACGCGGCGCGGTGGAACGGCAGCGCTCCCCAAACGACGACCGGCGCGGCGAGAGTCAACGACAGCCACTGCCAGTTGGTGAACTGAAAAGCCGGAATCATGGCCATCGCGATCACCGGAATGCTGAGCACTGCCGAGACGACCAACCGCTGTTTCAGCGGATCGGTAGGGAGATCGTCCTGTGGCTCGGCGGCGGGCAGCGTGGCGGTGTACCCGGCAGCTTCGACGGCGGCGATCAGGTCTTCGGTAGCAACACCGTCACTGGTGACGCGCGCCTTCTCGGTGGCGTAGTTGACCGTCGCCGATACCCCGTCGAGCTTGTTGAGCTTGCGCTCGATGCGGTTGGCGCACGACGCACAGGTCATGCCGCCCAGAATCAGTTCGATTTCCGTACTCATCCCCGATTCCCTTCTGCCTCGATGACGAATGTGGCCGTGCGGACGACACCCTGATGCTGGAAGTCCGGATGAAGCGCAGATGTTCCGTCATGCGACTCCTGGTCGGAATGCGTCGGTTCGCTGGGCGACGCGTCGGGTCCGATCGCGTGGCCGACGAACAGGGCAAGAAAGAAGACGAGGGCTATCCCGACGCCGAATCCGACGAGCTTGGTCGGGGCGCCGAGTTCCTGTCGTGTGGAGTTCACATCCCTACCCTACCCCCCCAGGGTATCTAGTGGGTAGTGCCGATCGCCTTCTTGAAGCCGACGTGTGAGGCAGTGAAGCCCAGACGGGTGTAGAACCGGTGGGCATCCACTCGACGCGAGTCGGACGTCAGCTGCACCAGAGCGCACCCTCGCCGCGTGGCCTCCTCGATCGCCCACTCGATCAACGCGCCACCGAGCCCGCGGCTGCGCCAGGTAGCGGCCACCCGTACGGCTTCGATCTGAGCGCGCAACGCACCACCTCGCGCCAGTCCCGGAATGACCGTCGACTGCAGAGTTCCCACCACCTCGTCACCGTGCACGACGACGACCAGCACGTTCCGTGGATCGGAGGAAATGTCCTCGAAAGCGGTGCGATATCCGTCCATGTTCTCGACGGATTCGCGCGTCGCGCCCAACTGGTCGTCCGCCAGCAGCGCCACGATCGACTCGAGGTCCGACGCCACCGCCTCACGCACGACGCAGGTCGATCCATCGGTCAGAGCTAATTCCATCGGTGTCATTCGGTCGTGAAAAGTCATGTCCACGACGGTAAACGAAGCGTTTTGTAACGCGAACCATCCGAGCGACGAAATGCCGGGTAGCCCACTGGCAATTGCAGTCGGGATCGGTTCGGGCGTGGATGATGGGGATCGAAAACATGAATGGTGGCAAGTCGAAGCGTGTGCGCATCGCGCTCAGCGCGTTTGCGATCGGCGCACTCGGTGCCGGAGTGCTGGTAGCAGCACCCTGGTCTGCGTCGGAAACGAGTGTCGAGGCCTCCGTCGAGCTGGTCTCGACATCGACCTGCTACGACATGGTGAGCATCGCCATCGGCGGACGCGGCGACACCCCACGCGAGGGCGTCAAGTGGCTGACCAAGCCCGACGGCACCCGCCTCCCCGCAGCGATGTCCGGTGACTACTCGAGCGACTGGATCGACCAGGCCGTGCGAGCTCCGAACAACGGCAACGTGGTTCCCGACTCCTACGCCGCGGTCTACGTCGAGTACCCGGCCGACCTGGCGAGCTACGAGAACGCCGTGCAGACGGGCGTCACCAACTCGCAGACCATCATGAAGGAAATCTCCGCGTCCTGCCCCAAGACTCGCTTCGCCATCGTCGGCTACAGCGAAGGCGCAGACGTTGCTCGCCGCACCGCCATGGAAATCGGCAATCAGGCCGTTCCCGAGGACGGCAAGTACGGCATCATCGACCCCTCGCAGGTCGTCGGCGTCGTCATCTTCGCCGACGCGGGACGCGTCGCAGGAGAGGGACCGTTCCCCGGTGCCGAGAACCCGTTCAGTAACCCGGACGGTTTCGACACCAAGTACCAGAACGGCAACAACGCCATCCCCGGACAGGGTGCATTGCCGGGAACGTCGGGCGGCTTCGGCGCACTCGACGGACGCGTCGCGTCCTTCTGCTCCGACGGTGACCTGACCTGCGCACTGCCCGCCAACACGTCGCTGATTCACCTGGCCGCCAACGTCGGTCGACAGGTCAACGCCGATGCGCTGCAGAACGAGAACCTCACCCCGGCCACCGGAGCCGACCTGGCTCTGGCACTGGGACGCATCGCAGTCAACGCCTTCAACGACATTGCGTCGCAGCCCAATTGGATGCAGAGCGACGAGACCTTCCTCGACGTACTGATCAAGGTGTCCGAGCCCAACTACAAGCCCGGCACCGCAACGACCCCCGTCTCGGCCAAGGTCGACGGTGAAGAGCCGATCGAGACCGGCCAGATGGTCGACATGGTGTACCTGCCGCAGAAGATCTTCAAGGAGATCACCGGGTTCATCTCGTCCAACCAGAACACGATCCCGGTCATCATGAACGATCCCTACGGCCTGACCCTCGGGCCCGGCTCGGGACACCACTTCGACTACTGGCGCGACGCCGACGCCGCCAACGGCAAGCCACTGACCTCGGTCCAGTACGCCGCAGCCTGGCTGACCCAGCTGGCCGAGCAGGCCAACCGGGGCGAGCCGGTGAAGACCAAGGAAGTACAGGAGAAGGCAGGCCGCGCAGCAATCCAGGCCATCGCCGCCACACCCGAGACCACCACCTCGGCAACGGCAACTCCGACGGCAACGACGCCGGCACCGGTCACCACCAGCCCCGCTGCGCCGGCCGCCCCCGTTGCGCCTGCTCCCGCCCCCGCGGCCGAGGTGCCGGCACCCGCACCGGCACCGGCTCCCTCTGCCGAGCCTGCAGAACCGGCCTGCACGACTCCGGTCGAGGGTGAGCCACCCGTCGAGGGCGCACCGCCGGTATGCGTCACCGCACCCGCCACGGAAACGCCGGTCACCCCCGAGGCCGCAGCTCCGACGACGACGGTCGCACCGACCCCGTAGGTGTGTGGAAACTCGTAGCCCACTACGAGTTTCCACGCACGACGGGTGAGCGACGCGCCAGCAGAACAGCGGCACCCGTCACCACAGCAAGAACCACGAGCCCGGCCACCGACAGCACCAGGTGGTCGGGCTCGCTTGTGCGTGAGATGACGGATTCATCCATGGACAACGACGGTGTGTAGCCGGCGGACACCACGGTCACGGGCAGGGCCATGACGAACACCGCCGGCAGTGAGATCGCCAGAGATCCGGACGACGTCGCCAGCGCGGAGACCAGAACATAGGCCGCAACGAGCGGCAGAGCGAACTGCGAGACGATCGGAATCTCGACGTAGTTCTCCGTCAGGCTCGTAGCAGCGATGACGAACAGGCCGCCCAGCCCGATGTACAGCTGCGGCCACCGGTAACCGATCCCGGCTCCCGCGACCAACAGTGCTGCGCTCGCGCACAACCGAGCGGCATCTCCCGCGGCGAAGCCGGAGGTGCCCAGGGCCGTCGCCGATACTGCGAACAGCACCAGCAGCAGGCGTCCGTCGCGCCCAGGAACTAGGAACGACGCCAGCAGCGCAGTAGCCGTCATACCGACGAGAGCCCCGAGCCACTCGACACTCCGCGTATCGGCATCTGCCGCAATCCAGCTCAGGACGCTGGCCACGACGGGCAGCGACAGGCCGACGAGCAGAATCCGCGAGGTCTCGGGTGGCTGCACCACCTCGTGGCGGCGTGCCAGGAACAACGTGACTGCCGCGGCCACTGCAGCGATCACCATGACGATCGCGCGCTCGGGAGCCACATCGTCCTCGGCACCGACCACATCCCAGACGAAGACGGGACCGTCGTTCGCCTGCATCAGCGCATCGAGCCAATAGCCCAGCAACCCGGCGCCCACAACCGAGACACCCAGGGCGGCCTGTGCACCACGGTGGTGTCCCGACAAAAGCGCGGCCGCACCCAGCAGCACACCGGTGCCCACTGCAGCAGCCCAGTGCCCGAGTATGCCGGGCACCATTCCGACGGTCTGGAACACCACGACGAGCAGCGCTGCCATCGCCACGATGGTTGCAGTTGGTGCACTGGCCCGGGCCGCGGCGACCGCCGTCCCACAGGCAGCGACGGCAACGACTGTGAGCCCGTTGACAATCGACCAGAACGACCCGAATTCCGCAGTGCTGTTCACCAGTGACTCGACGGGGCCGATGTCACTGATGGCATAGCCGAGAACGAAACCGGCCAAGAGCATCGACAGTACTTTCATACTGCCGATCATGCCGTCAGCCGAATTTCACTCCCTGCGCCAGGGGCAGTTCGTCGGAATAGTTGACCGTGTTCGTCGCCCGACGCATGTAGGCCTTCCATGCGTCCGAACCTGATTCGCGTCCGCCACCGGTTTCCTTCTCGCCGCCGAAAGCACCGCCGATCTCGGCACCGGAGGGACCGATGTTGACGTTCGCGATGCCGCAGTCCGATCCCGCAGCCGACAGAAAGCGTTCCGCTTCACGCAGGTCGGTAGTGAAGATTGACGACGAAAGTCCCTGCGGCACATCGTTGTGCAGGGCGATGGCCTCGTCGAGGGTGTCGTAGGTGAGCACGTACAGGATGGGCGCGAACGTCTCGTGCCTGACGATGTCGGTCTGGGCGGGCATCGTCACGATCGCGGGCTGTACGTAGTACGAATACTCGTCGACGACATTCACGCGCTCACCGCCGACCACCACCGTTCCGCCGTCGGACTTGGCGGCCACGAGCGCCTTCTGATAGCCGGCGAACGCGCCCGCGTCGATGAGCGGACCCACCAAAGTGTCTCTCTCCAAGGGAGATCCGATGGACAGCGTCTCGTACGCCGCGACCAACTTGGCCACCAGTTCGTCCGCAACCGAGGAATGCGCGATGACGCGTCGGAGCGAGGTGCACCGCTGACCGGCCGTACCCGCAGCCGAGAACACCAGCCCGCGCGTCGTGAGATCGAGGTCTGCCGACGGCGTCACGATCGCCGCGTTGTTGCCGCCGAGTTCGAGCAGCACGCGCCCGAATCGCTGCGCAACCCGCGGCGCAACAGCCTTGCCCATCCTGGTCGAACCGGTTGCCGACACCAGAGCGACACGCGAATCATCCACCAGCGCTTCACCGGACGCTCGGTCTCCGATCACCAGTTGAGCGATCTTGGGATCGACACCTGCAGCGGCAGCAGCACGCTCGAACAGAGCCTGCACGCCGACGGCAGTCAGCGGGGTCTTCTCCGACGGCTTCCAGATGACGGTGTCCCCGGCCACCAACGCCAACGCCGTGTTCCAGCTCCACACCGCAACAGGGAAATTGAACGCTGTGATGACGCCGACGACACCGAGCGGATGCCATTGCTCCATCATGCGATGCCCGGGGCGTTCGGTGGCAATGGTGTTGCCGTACAGCTGACGTGACAGGCCGACGGCGAAATCGCAGATGTCGATCATCTCCTGCACTTCCCCGAGCCCCTCGGAGACGATCTTGCCGGCCTCGATGGAGACCAGGGCGCCGAGGTCCTCCTTGTGCGTACGCAGCAGTTCCCCGAGTTCTCGGACCACCTGACCCCGCGCCGGTGCCGGCACCTGCGACCACGAGACGAACGCCGCAGCTGCGTCCGCGATGACACCGTCGACGTCTGCGGCAGAGGCCGATGCCAGCGACGCCAAATTTCCGCCGGTGATCGGCGATCTTGCGGTGATCGCGTCGGGACCGGCCGGCACGTCGAGCGCGATCGTCGCACCCAGCCGGTCGAGAATGGCGCGCGTACGCACACTCAGCTCGTCGTGGGTGATGGATGCAGACATGCGCGTACACCTTCCGTGGAGAGAATCGAACCGTCGGACATAAGCCTACCGACGGGGGTTACAACAGTATTATTTCCTGTTCAATGGTCTTGCTTACGGAATATTAACGCGTATGTTCGTCATCATGACGCAAGTATTACAGCGCACCGGAGTACCCATCGACGCCTCGACCGCCCGCGGCGTGATCGGTGAACACCTACTGGCCGACGGTTTCGAGCTGGTCCTGGACCTCGACGCCTCCACCGGGTCCACCCTGGTCGACGCCCGAGACGGCACCCGCTACCTGGATCTGTTCACCTTCTTCGCGTCCAATGCCCTGGGTATGAACCACCCCGCCTTGATCGACGACCCCGAATTTCGGGCCGATCTGATCCAGGCAGCCATGAACAAACCCAGCAACTCCGACATCTACACCGTGCCGATGGCACGTTTCGTCGACACCTTCGCCCGGGTGTTGGGCGATGCTCGGCTACCGCACATGTTCTTCGTCGAGGGCGGTGCGTTGGCGGTGGAGAACGCATTGAAGGTGGCATTCGACTGGAAATCGCGATGGAACGAGCGCAAGGGAATCGATCCGTCCCTGGGCTCGCAGGTGATGCACTTCGAGCATGCGTTCCACGGGCGCACCGGCTACACGATGTCCCTCACCAACACCGACCCGAACAAGGTCGCGCGCTTCCCGAAATTCGACTGGCCCCGAATTCCGTCCCCATTCATCAGATCCGATGCGAACATGGACGAGCTCGAAGACGCGTCGTTGACGGCCGCGCGGCTGGCCTTCGAAGCCAATCCGCACGACATCGCCTGCGCCATCATCGAACCCATCCAGGGCGAGGGTGGAGATCACCACTTCCGGCCCCGCTTCCTGCAGAAGCTGCGCGCGCTCTGCCACGAGTTCGACGCACTGTTCGTCATGGACGAGGTGCAGACCGGAGCCGGAATGACCGGTACCGCGTGGGCTTTCCAGCAGCTCGACGTCGTCCCGGATGTGGTCGCCTTCGGCAAGAAGGTCCAGGTCTGCGGCGTGATGGCGGGCGGTCGCGTCGACGACATCGGCGACCACGTCTTCGCGGTCAGCTCCAGAATCAACTCGACGTGGGGTGGCAGCCTCACCGACATGGTGCGATCGCGTCGAATATTGGAGGTCGTCGAAGCCGAGAACCTCATCGAACGCGCCGGCCGACTCGGAACAGTGCTGCTGAAGCAGTTGCAGGAGTTGGCGACTCGACATGCGATGGTCTCCGAAGTTCGTGGACGCGGACTCATGTGCGCCTTCTCCCTGCCCGACGCCACGACCCGCGACCGAGTGATCGAACTGTTGCGCACCGAGGAGCACGTACTCGCGTTGGGTTGCGGCGACGCGGCAGTGCGATTCCGGCCGGCACTGACGGTCACCGAAGCCGAACTGACACAGGCAATCGAGTCCATCGATCGGGTGTTGAGTCGGCTCTGACCCACCGCGTCAGGTAATCCTTGACACCAGCCGCAGCCTTCTGTCAGGATAAACCTGACACAGGAGGTGGATCATGGATCCGATCGAGCTGGCCGCCGAGGCCGACATCACTGCGGCAACACGGGCGGTCGTGACGGCCGCAGCCACCGAGGCCGGTCGCAATGCCGACGAGATCATCGGCACCGGCCCACTGCCGGGCACACCGGAATGGGAGGCAGAGCAGTCGACCGACCTGCCTGCACGACGGAGCCTCGCGTGGCATCTGTTGAGTCTTCGTGTGCAACTGGCGGCGGGGCTCGACGGCATCGAAACCGTTGTGGTGTTGCGCGTTCAGGGTGCGACGTGGGCGATCATCGGCCAGGCGGTCGGCATGTCTCGTCAATCGGCGCACGAGCGATGGGGTGCCCGCGCGGCAGCGATTCTCGATCCCGTGGGCGATGGGCAGCCCGATATCGTTCCGAACGACAGTCCGGCGTGACTCACCGCAGCACGGTCGCTGCCGCGGCTGCCACGGCGTCGGCCGCTCGCTGCAGTGCAGGCGACGACAGCGACCACTGCTGCCAGTACAGCTGAACGTCTTCGATGCCGTCGGCGTCGAAGCACCTCAGCGAGTCACAGTCCTGGAGGTCCGGGATCATTCCCCAGCCGAAGCCGAGTTCCACCGCCCGCGCGTAATCCGAGGACGCCGGAACGAGGTGCCGGGGCGGAGTATGCGAATCGACGCCTCGGTGCCGTAAGTAGTTGTCCTGCAATCGGTCGTCGGCGTCGAATACCACCACCGGCGCGGTGCTCAATGCCTCGGTCGTCGCACCGGGGCCGAACCATCGTTCGATGAACCTTTCGGTGGCCGACGGCCGGTAGCGCATGGCACCGAGGGGTCGGACAGTACATCCGCGGACCGGCTCGGACACCGATGTGATTGCGGCAGAGACGATTCCGTCGTGCAGCAACTGGGCCGTGCGGTCCTGGTCCTGGCGATGCAGATCGAAGGTCGTCGTACCGGCGAGTGGCGCGAGCGCAGGCAGCACCCACGTCGCCATCGAATCGGCATTGACGGCAATCGAAATGGGGGCCGAGACGCCGTCGTCGTTGAGCTCGGCCCTCGTCTGATCCGTCAGCGTATCGATCTGACGAGCCAGGCGCAGTACCGCGGCACCCGACTGGGTGGCCACCACCGGTTTCGTCCGCTGCACCAGGGTGCGCCCCAACGACGCTTCGAGCGACTTGATTCTCTGGCTTACTGCCGACGGGGTCACATGCAATGCACGTGCGGCAGCCTCGAATGTTCCACCGTCGACTACTGCTTTCAACGCTCTGAGCTGCTCGATCTCCACAATATGAAGCTACACTTACCGATGGTGAAAAACATTCGCTGGCTCTAATGCTGGTCGACTCCTAGCGTGAACAGCATGACCTCGCTTGCCGCAGCACAATCGACATTGACCGGACTGGGAGTCGGCCTGTCCCTCATCGTCGCCATCGGTGCGCAGAACGCGTTCGTCCTGCGTAAGGGCCTGCAACGCACGCATGTGCTCCCGGTGGTTGCGGTGTGCGCGCTGTCCGACGCCGTGCTGATCGTCGCCGGGGTGGCGGGCATCGGCGTCCTCGTGGACCGGTTTCCGCTCGCGTTACGCGTCGTCACCGTGCTCGGAGCGCTGTTCCTCCTCGTCTACGGGTTGATGGCGCTGAACCGCGCCCGCACGCCTGCCGCGATGACCACCGACGGCGGCGGCGGGGGCTCGCTGATCGCCGCTGTCGCAACGTGTCTCGCGCTGACGTGGCTCAACCCGCACGTCTACCTCGATACCGTCGTATTTCTCGGGTCCATCGGTAACCGGCAGCCGGGCGAGCTTCGGTGGTGGTTCGCCCTCGGTGCAGTGCTCGGCAGCGTGCTCTGGTTCACCGCTCTCGGATACGGATCGCGCGTGCTCAGCCCCCTGTTCGCGCGGCCGATGGCGTGGCGGGTCCTCGATCTCGGTATCGGAATCATGATGCTCACCCTGGCCGCGCTGCTGTTGTTCGGCTGAGTCTGCCGCGCCGACGGAGCGCGAGCAGTGAGCTGAGTGTCCACAATTCACGATCGCGGCCCTCATCCCGATTTCGCATCCACAGAATGGACACGCAGCCCACCACCCGATACGAAGGACCCATGGCACAGCTGACGACGTTCCCGGAGCCCGATTCCTCCTTGTCCGATCCCGCCGACCTGTTCGTCGAGTACCTGCGCTTCTACCGCGGTGAGCTCGCCCGGCGGATCACCGCGTTGAGTGACGACGCGCTGGCCACGTCGGCTGTGCCGTCGCAGTGGACTCCCCTCGAGATGCTCATCCATCTTGTGTACATGGAGCAGCGCTGGTTCGTCTGGGGGTTCCTCGGGCGCGCCGTCGACGATCCGTGGGGCGACAAAAAGGACGGATCCTGGCATGTGCCGACCGACGTGCCGGCGGCGGCATTGCTCGCGCGCCTCGACGACGGCGCTCGACTGACCGAGCAGGTGCTGCGGTCTCATCGCATGGACGACGTGGCCACCCTGGGTGGACGATTCACCGAAGAACAGCCCACCCTGATCTGGATCTGCTTTCATGTACTGCAGGAATACGCCCGCCATCTCGGCCACCTCGACGTCGCCGTCGAACTGACCGGCGGGCCCACAGGCGAGGGGCCGCAATGAGAATCAACATCACCAGTGTGTTCGTCGACGATCAAGACAAGGCACTGGCGTTCTACACCGACGTACTGGGCTTCGTGGTCAAGCACGACATTCCCATGGGCGGAACAGATCGCTGGCTCACGGTCGTATCTTCTCAGGAGCCGGAGGGCACCGAGCTACTGCTCGAGCCCAGCGGTCATCCGGCAACCGGCCCGTTCAAGACGGCACTGTTCACCGACGGCATTCCGTTCACCCAGTTCGCCGTCGAAGACGTTGCCGCCGAACACGATCGGCTTGTCGGACTGGGTGTCAGCTTCACTCAGGAGCCCACCGAGATGGGCCCGGTGATCACCGCCGTGTTCGACGACACCTGCGGCAACCTGATTCAGATCATCGCTCCGGTGAGCTGACCGGTCACACGTTCGCGTACAGATCGACGGTGGTGCCGTCGGGATCGTGCACGACGGCATAACGCTGCCCCCAGAACGCATCCCACGGCTGCAGGTGCCCTGTGTATCCCGCGTCGGTCACCGCCCCCCACGCGGCGTCCACTCCGGCGGCCGTGCCGCAATCGAATGCCAGCGCGACGCGATGGCCTCCGCTGGGCGCGGTCCACGTCGGATCGAACGAGGTGATCGTCGAGGGTAGGTCGAACAACAACCGAACCCCACCGAGGTCGACCTCCACATGTTGCTCGGCGTCGGCGTCGGCCGGAATGTCCAGTCCCAGAACGCGGTAGAACGCCAGTGCAACTGCCATATCGGCGACGACGATTTCGATTCCTGCCAGACGTGGTTTCACCCGGACAAGGCTAGCCACGTCAGCCCCAGTTCGCGGCATTTGTCAGGCAGAACGGATGCCCGGCCGGATCCAACAGCACACGCCAGGTCTCACCCGGTTGCTCGTCGGGCACAGTTGCACCCAACTGCACTGCGGCTGTCGCGGCCGCATCCAGATCGTCGACCGCGAGATCGAAGTGAAACTGTTTGCTGCCCTTGGTGTTCGGCCACTCCGGCCGCTGATAATTCTCCACGCGTCCGAATCCGAGCGCGCTGGAGGGCCCCTGCAGCATCGCGTAATCCTTCTCCGCGTGGACGACGGTCCAGCCGAGCAGCGCAGACCAGAACGTCGCGCTGGCCTCGGGATCTCCGCAGTCCAGCGTGACCATCTTCAGGGTTGCCACGGGTGCATCGTTCATGGTGTTTCTCCTCGACAGCGTCGATCGTTTCTCGAAGGTGTCGGACCAGACTCCTACACTGACGCCCGTGCCGGATAGGAGAAATGCGACAGCCACCCACGCCGGCGTCCTGCGACCGGATCAGCTGGCGCAGTATGTCGACCTGGTCCGGCTGCCGTGTGCGGCGTCGTTGGAACCGTGGGTCGAGAACTACTGGCAACTTCGGTGGGATCTGCCGTCGGGCACCTCGTATCGCAGCTCGACCCTGCCCCACCCGGCATGCACGCTCAGCGTCGAGCACGGCTGGACCCGCGCCGGCGTCACCGAGCCGGTGGTCGTCACAGGAGTGTTGACCCGACGGTTCGACGTCGAACTCGCCGAGTCCGGGTGGGTGTTCGGCGTCAAGTTCCGACCCGGCGGCTACGCGAGCTTCACCGGAACCGTGGCCCGAACTCTGCGCGACGTCCCAGTAGCTCCGCCCACCCCCTTTCGATCGGAGACCGTCGCCGCGTTGACGCAACTGGACGCACAGCACGATGCCAACCACTGCCGAACCGTCGTCGACGCGGTTCTCGAGCCCTACGCCCACGACGTCGAACCGGAGTACGAGATCGTCTTGGATGTCATCGGCACGATGCTCGGTGATCGGACGCTGATACGCGTCGGCCAGGTGGAGGACAGATGTGGCATCGGGACTCGTCGGCTGCAGCGGTTGTTCGAGCGTTTTGTCGGTGCGACGCCCAAGTGGGTTCTGGGCCGATATCGGATTCACGACGCCCTCAGTGATCTCGACAGCGGATACAGCGGGTCGCTGGCGGAACTGGCCGCGCGATACGGCTGGTTCGACCAGGCGCATTTCACCCGCGAGTTCACCGAACTGGTCGGTGTGCCTCCCGGTACGTATCAACTGTGAGTAACACCTTCGTCACGCAATGCGACTTTTGCCGATTCGTTTGGCACAGTATCCCGCGGTGCTCGGTAGCACCCGGTGGGCAACCGCAGCACAGAGGAAGAGTGGGCTTCAACGCATGATCAACATTCTCGTCGCCGGTGGAATCGCATTGGCGGTCTCGATTCTGTTGACGCCATTTCTCATCGCGCTGTTCACCCGGCAGGGCTTCGGCCAGGAGATTCGCGTCGAAGGCCCGGCAAGCCACCAGGCCAAACGAGGAACGCCGACGATGGGCGGCGTCGCCATCATCGTGGGTCTGTGGGCCGGTTACCTCGGTTCCCACCTCGTCGCGATGGGAGGCGACGGGCCGTCGGCATCGGCGCTGTTGATTCTCGGTCTCGCGACCGCCCTCGGCATCGTCGGTTTCCTCGACGACTACATCAAGCTCCGGATGAAGCGAAGCCTCGGCCTCAAAGCCACCGGAAAATACGTCGGGCAAATCAGTGCCGCAGTGATCTTCGCGGTTCTGGCACTGCAGTTTCGCAACGGCAACGGGCTGACACCGGGCAACGTCGAACTGTCGCTGGTGCGTCAGTCGACGTTCTTCACGATGGCTCCGATCGTCTTCGTGCTGTTCTGTGTGTTCCTCGTCGTTGCCTGGTCCAATGCCGTCAACCTCACCGACGGGCTCGACGGGTTGGCGGCGGGCTCGATGACCCTCGTCCTCGGCGCCTACACGGTGATGACGTTCTGGCAGTACCGGCAATCGTGCGCCACCAATTCGGTGGCCGGGTGCTACCAGGTGCGTGATCCCCTCGACCTCGCTGTCGTGTGCGCGGCGGCCGCGGGAGCGTGCATCGGATTCCTGTGGTGGAACGCGGCACCGGCCAAGATCTTCATGGGCGACACCGGCTCCCTGGCACTCGGTGGTCTGCTCGCCGGACTGTCGGTCGTCAGCAAGACCGAGCTGATCGCGGTCGTCTTCGGAGCCCTCTTCGTCGCCGAGAGCGCGTCGGTGGTCATCCAGGTCGCGTCCTTCAAGTCCACCGGCAAGCGGCCGTTCCGGATGGCACCGATCCACCATCACTTCGAGCTGGGTGGCTGGGCGGAAACAACGGTCATCATCCGACTGTGGCTGTTCGCGGCCATCGCGTCGGCGCTGGGGCTCGGATTGTTCTACAGCGAGTTCCTCGCAGCCGTCGGCTGACCTCTACGATTCCGATATGACCGACGAACTGTCTCCGCTGGCCAAGGTCGATGCTCTCGCCGCCGAACTCGAGACCCTCGATGCTCGACGCGTCGCCATCGGAGTCGAACTCGTCAACCTTCAGTTCGGACTCGACGGAAACGCAAAGATCCGCGCCACCGAGGTTTTTCACAGCGACTACCTGGGCAGGCTGTTCACGTTGGTCGACGAACTGCGCACGGACGAGTAGGGCTCGCTAAAGCGCATCCGGGTCCGATCGCGACACCGCAGTCAACCGAAAATCCCTCAGCGACAACGTCCATGCTGCAACCGCGGCCAGCACAGCACCACCGATGGGAAACACGGTCCACGGACTGCCGATGATAGGGGTGAAGGTCGACGGTGACGCGTCGTCGACAGCAGCATCAGAACTGAAGAGATTTCCGACGTAACCCTCGTCGTCCTGAATACTTATGCCGGACAGACCTCCGGTTGCGATCCCGAACGGCGACTGCGGTATTTCGTTGGTGCCGCCGTAAATCGCGATGGATCGGGACCACACCGATGCAGGAACGACAGTCTGTTCCGACCGTTGCGGCGGCCAGTGCGTCCACGCGAAGGCGCTGCCCGCTCCCAGCGCGGCACCGACGACGATCAGCAACGTGAACAGGTGGGCGGAACTGTACTGACGGTCTCTGACGACGCGCATTCCGGAATCGACGAGAAACCACGCCACCACCAGAGCCAGAGCCACTCCGGCGGCAACGAGATACAGCGACACGGGGAACCAGCTCGGTCGCAGATGTGCCGTCCCAGGAGTGTCCGGCGGTTCGGTGATCGCAACGTGCCACACCACTGCGGCCGCAGCCCCTGTGGCCGCGCCGACGCCCCCGAGCACTGCGACGAGCCCTCTGCCGGATGGTCTGTCCACGCGCGAGACTCTACCGGCCAGTCGGTCTCTTGACCTGAAGCATTGTTCAGGTTCTACCGTTCGATGCATGACGACACAGCGCCCCATGCAACCACCCGAGATGCAACCCATCGGCTTCTGGACCGTCCGCGCCGGGGAGGCCGTCCGCGCTCGAACAGGCGGAGCGCTCCGCGACATCGGCATCACCCAGGCCGAATGGTGGCTCCTGCATCAGATTTCACTGCATCCCGCTGGTGCCGATCGAGCGAAGACGATCGACACGATCGGACACAACGACACCCCTGGCGCGATCGTCGACGCAATCGACTCCGCTACCGAGAAGGGGTTGATCACCGAATCCCATGCACGACTGAAGTTCACGCCTGAGGGCCAGCGGCTATTCGCCCGCGCCGCGGACATCCAACGGATGCTGCAGGACGAACGCATGCAGGGAATCAGTCAGGACGATTTCGCGACCACCATCCGCGTCCTGCAAGGAACCATCGAGAACGTCGGCGGCGACGCATGGCACTGGTAGGGCAGTCGCTCGTAGCCGACAGCGTCAGCGTCGCTTTCTGGTGAACAGAACACCGACAACGAGGCCGAGAACAGCGCCGAGGACGGGCAGGCCGAAGACAACGAACGCCGTTGTGTAGGTGATTCCCAACGAGCGGATGTAACTCGAACTGTCCACGACGAACGCGTAGTTGACCCGTCGCGGCCTGATCTCCCACAGCAAGTATCCGAGCGAGCCGATCAATCCGAGACACAGCCCGACCAGGGTGCTCAAACTACGCATTGCCGTGCGCCCCACGGGCCGCGTCGGCGAACTCCGCCATGCTCGGGAACTGCATCGCAAAGCCGTAGTCGCCGTTCGGCTCCGGTGTTGCGCCCCACCCTGGCCGATCGTGTCTGCGATCGATCCACACCGAAGCAAGGCCGTGACGCCGCGCCGGGACGTGATCGTGGAACAGGCTCTGTGCCACGTGCAGCAGACGTGATTTGGGCACACCGAAGTCGTCGAGGATCGCGTCGAGCGCATCGAAATGGTTGTCCGCCGGCTTGTATGCGTGCACATCCTCGGCTGTGACGATGGCGTCTATTTCAACGCCGAGCCGACGGTTGCTACCGGCAAAACCCGCGCGGTGCACGTTGGACAGAATCACCAGCTTGTAGTGCTCGGCGAGTGATGCCAGTGCGTCCGCCGAGTCGGGAAAGGCCGGCCAGTCCGGAACGGAGCCGGCGAGTCTGCCTGACCATTCCGGGGTGACCGGTATACCCAGCGCGTCGCCTGTTCGTCCGAATGCGTCGGCCAGGATGTCGGGATAGAGCATCGACGGTGAATCCTGCTGCGCCTGTGCTTCGTTGGGCGCATAGGCGGCGAGTAATTCGTCCTTGGACATCGGCGACCCTGTATCCGCAGCCCATGCGCCGAGCACGTCACCGGTACCCGACTCCCAATCGATCAGCGTTCCATAGCAATCGAAGCTCAAGACGTCGTAGTCGGCCAGGTTCATCGGGCTCCCTTGGGTATTCGGTGGCGGTCGGATCCGGATGCCTCTATCGTCTGCAGGTCATGTGCATCGTACTGCGGTTGGCCGACCCTCGACCGATCGATGGTCGGCGGTTGTGACGGCGACCCGGCTACGGCCGGCAGCCGCCACGGATGCCGAATTCCTGTACTCGATGGCCTCGAACGCCACCGTCATGCAGTGGGTGGGCGACGGAAAGCCCTGGACAAGAGCTTATTTCGACCGTCGATTCAGCCGAGCACTGGCGACGACGGACCTCGATACACCCGACCTGCCCATGTGGTCGATCGGAGTCGAAGACGCGGTACCGGTCGGACTGCTGAGCCTCATCCGTCGAGCCGATCACGTCGAGGTGGGCTACTGGGTGCATCCAGAGCACTGGGGACGCGGCTGCGCTGGGCAAGTGCTGGGCTTGGCCCGCGAGACCGTGGGCAACCTCGCGTCGGTTGCGTCAGTCGCACGCGGCAATGCCGCGTCGCGCCGAGTGCTGGAGAAGGCAGGTTTCACAGTCGTGCACGACGGTGATCCGTTGACCTATCGTCGATCACCGTCGTCCTGATCCGACTGCTCACCAGGTCCGATCACCAGGTCCGCAGTGGGCGTGGTCGCACCGACGTCCGCCCGCTCGTGACCCCACGCACCATCGGACGCGCCAGGAATTCGTGCGGAAATCCCATGTCGATGGCGCTGACCGACTGCAGTCGAGCCAAGTGCGTCTCGTCGAAGACGATATCGAGGGCACCGATGTTGTGCTGCAACTGTTCTGCCGTCCGGACACCGATCAACGAACTGACGACGGCGGGATGCAGCAGCGTCCATGCCAACGCCACCTGGGCCGGAGTCGCACCCAACTCTTCTGCCACCTCGACGACCACGTCGGCTGTGCGCAACCCACGTTCGGTCAGTGTTCGGTTCGACCTCGCGTGATCGCGCCGACTACCCGCCGGTGAATTCGAGCTCGCCCCTTCGAGGTCGGCAGCGGTGTACTTACCCGTCAACACACCCCCGCCGAGCGGTGACCACGGAATCACACCGAGACCCAGATCTGCTGCCATCGGTAACAACTCGCGTTCGGTAGTGCGCTCGATCAGGCTGTACTCGACCTGCAGTGCGGACAGCGGTGGCCATCCGCGTAGCTGCGCAAGGGTCTGCATTCGCGCGACCTCCCAGGCCGGGGTATCCGAAATGCCGAGGTAGAGAACTTTACCCGATTGCACCAGGTCACCGAGGGCGGCCATGATCTCGTCGCTCGGCGTAACACCGTCCCATGCGTGCAGGTACATCAGATCGATGTAGTCGGTGCCCAGGTTCCGCAAACTGGCCTCGACCGAACCACGCAGGCTCTTCCTCCCGCCGCCACCCGCATTCGGGTCCGCCGGATCGCGCGTCGCCGCATATTTGGTCGATACGACAACCGAGTCTCGACGACCATCGAGAAATTCCCCCAGATACCGCTCCGATTGACCGTCGGTGTAGATGTTCGCGGTATCGATCATGTTGCCTCCGAGGTCCAGATAAGCGTCGAAGATGCGTTTCGACTCCTGCTTGTCGGCTCCCCACCGCCAGGCGTCCCCGAATGTCATGGCCCCCAACGACAACGGTGCCACGCGCAGTCCCGAGCGTCCCAGGAGTCGATAGTCGTCCATCCGTGTCATCGTGTGTCTCCTTCTCGATCGATCCGTCCGGCTCACAGTGCCGGTCCGGTCGAGAAGCGGGAAGGTCATGGTCATCCTGGGACGCGCGATACCAGGATGACTGATCCGAATTGACCTACGCTGTGTGGAATGACCACGACGCCACCGGAGATGGCCCGCCGAGAACTGGCGGCCTTCCTGCGGTCTCGACGTGAAGCGCTCGTTCCGTCCGACGTCGGTCTGCCGCCACGGATCGGGGCCTCCCGGACCCCCGGACTCAGGCGCGAGGAGGTCGCCGCGCTCGCCGGTGTCAGCGTCGACTATCTCGTGCGGCTCGAGCAGGCCCGTGATATCCGACCGTCCGCCCAGGTGGTGGGGTCACTGTCGAGGGCCTTGAAGTTGTCCGGCGACCAGACGGCCTACCTGTTCACGTTGGCGGGGCATCGTGCACCCGAACGGCCCACCGACCGAAAGATTCCCGACGGAATCGCCCAGTTGGTACACGACGTCGAGCCCCTGCCTGCCATGGTCCTCGATTACAGACTCGACATCCTGGCCATCAACGAAACCATGGCCGCCCTGCTGCTCGACATAGACGAACGGCCCGCCGAGAGTCGTAATGTCCTCCGAATGTGCTTCTTGGACAAATCATTCGACGGCTTCTACGAGTCACGCGACGACGTCGTCCGCGGTGCCGTCGCCGATTTGCGTGCCGCGTGGGTCGACCATTCACACGACGCTCACCTTGCCCTGCTGATCGACGAACTCCAACACGGCAGTGCCGAATTCGCGCGATACTGGCAATCCCGAGAAGTGTCGATACGAAGCCGGGGAGACAAGCCGATGCGGCACCCGCTCGTCGGCCCGGTGACCGTGACGTTCGACGTCCTCACTCCACTCGGCGACCCGGATCTTCGATTGATCGTCTATCGCCCGGCCGACGCACAATCGCATGCCGCGTTGGCCGAACTCGGTCGCCTCCGTGCTCGGCGACGCGGACGGCATCTGCGCACCATCTGAGCCCGACCCAGCCGGGCTCGAAAAGTCGAGCCAACCGTGCCTCCGCCTCCCTATCGTTGTCACCAGAACGAAGGAAAGGCCACCGGCACATGCTCGAACGATGGAATGCAGCACTCGATTACATCGAGGACAACCTCGATCACGACATCGACCCGGCACAGCTCGCTCGCATCACCCTCACGTCCGACTATCACTTTCGACGCGTGTTCTCCGCGCTGGCCGGAATCCCACTGTCGGCGTACATCCGACAACGGCGAATGTCGTTGGCAGCAGCAGACATTCTCGCCGGCAACGGGGTGCTCGACGTCGCGACCAAGTACGGCTACAGCGGCGACGCATTCACTCGCGCATTCCGAGACATGCACGGGGTCACACCATCCCACGCCCGCAAGCCAGGGACCACCCTCCGCTCCAGACCGCCACTGGCATTTCACCTGACCATCGAAGGAAAGAGCACCATGGACTACCGCATCACCGAACTGCCCGCATTCCACATCATCGGCAAATCGACGCGAATCCCCCTCACATTCCACGGCGAGAACACCGCCATGACCCAGTTCCACCAGACCTTGCCCACCGGATTCGGCGAACAACTCCGCCGACACGCCGACCTGCCCGAACTCCCCCACATCCTCTTCGTCAGCGATGGCTTCGAGGCCGACCGAACCGACGGCAGTCTCTTCGACTACTACTTCGCCGTCGCCACCACAGCCCCCATACCGGCCGACCTGGACTCCCTCAGCGTCCCCGCATCGACATGGGCGGTCTTCGAAACACGCAGCGACACCGCACTCGCCCCAGCACTACAACAACTCTGGGCCGACGCATTCAGCGAATGGTTCCCCTCCCACCCCTTCCACATCACCCCCGGCCCGGAAATTCTGACCGTCACCGAGAACACCCCCGACTGGTCATCGGGAGCCGGAGAACTCTGGATCCCGGTTGCCCGCAACCAATGACTCCCCGCCCGCCCTGGTCACTCAATGTGACATTTGGTGGCCTTTTCGGGGGTCAATGGCACATCCAGTGGACTGTGGGGGCGGGTGTCGGGCCAACTCATGACTAATCTGGCGTGATGTCCAGTGGTCGCCGGAACGAGTTGCGGCGACGGTATCTGTCGCTCGGCCTGGGTGAGCTGTCCGCCGCAGCGGTGTTTGCTTCGATTGCGCTCACCATGGCAGAACCACGGCTCGACGGTCGAGAGGAGTCTCTCGCCATGTGGTCCGCTCTCATCCCGTTGCTCGCCGTCCTCGTGCAGGCGGGGATCTACTGGTTGATGGCGCGATCCTGGGTCGAACTCAACCCGATGCCACCGGTCATTCGCGCGTTCTATCGCGTATGTCGAGTCGCAAACGTCCCACTGTTGGCGGGTGGGCTCATCGGTGTCGTCGTATGGTTCCCGTCGAGCGCCGGAATTGGCGTCGCACTGCTCGTCGTGTGGCTGTTCGCCGTTGTCGAATTCGTCAACTACTTCGTGGTTCGACTGTCGTATCCCACACACCGCTGGCGGTCGACAGTCGGTCAGATGCGCACTCCTCGGCTTGTCCTCGACATCAACACGCGTCGCTGATCGAAACGGGGAGCACTAGTACGACATCCCGGTACTCAATGTGACATTCGGTGGCCTTTTCGGGGGTCAATGGCACATCGAGTGGACTGCGTGGGTGCGGGCGCGCCGCCGAGAATCAGGAGCTGCGGCGGGAGAGGATGCTGGTGATTTCCGCCAAGGCCGGCAGAGCTGCGGCGATGGCTTCGCGGTTGTGTCGACTCAGTTCGTCCAGTGCGTCCGCGAGTACTCGGGAGCTCGCCGCGTCGTATTCGGCGAGGAGCTTCACAGCTTTCGGCGATGCGGTGAGTGTCGCCCCTCGAAGGTCACCGGCGGTGATCGATCTTTCCACCAGGCCGGCGTCGACCATCGCTCTGATCAGGTTGCTCACGGTGGATCGGGCCAGGTTGAGGCGGGTGGCAAGGCGTCCCGGACTCATGGACGGTTCTGCTGCGAGGGCTCGCATCACCTCGATGTGCGAGTCGGCGATGTCGGGCAGCTGCGCGACATCCCGCGTCGCCCGGAGCAGTGATCGCCGCAGGGGCCCCAGCTGTCGGCCCAGTTCCGTTGCGGTGGAGTCCATACGTCGATGATCGCACAGATAGTTTTGCCGCAAACATAGTTTTGTGACAAAATGAAGACCATGACCACAGTCGAGAACCCCATCCCCAGCCAAGATCTGAGCGGCATCGTCGGGCATCGCTTCATCTACACGTACGCCAACAGCTGGCAGTACGAGATGTATGTGAAGAACGCGACCACGATCGACTACCGAATTCACACCGGCATGGTCGGCGGACGCTGGGTCAAGGACCAGGAAGTCGATCTCGTCCAGCTCGACGACGACGTCTACAAGATCTCGTGGAACGAGCCCACCGGGACCTCGGTCGTCGTCAACGTCATCCCAGGAAAGCGTCGTCTGCACGGAACCATCTTCTTCCCTCAGTGGATCGAATTGGACGGCACCAAAACGGTCCTCTACCAGAACGATCACCTCGACGAAATGCGTGCGTACCGCGACGCCGGACCGACCTACCCCATCTATGTCGTCCCCGAGTTCGCCACGATCACGCTCTTCGAGAACGTCGGAACCGACGACGAGACCATCGTGTCCGTCGCACCTGGCGATCTTCCCGACGGCTTCGCGGACCGAACGAACTGACGTGCGCCCCGATCTGACGTTCGTCGCGCACCTGTCCGTCACGGTCGGGGAGCCCATCGATCTCGGCCAGGTCAGCGACGGACATCGACGCCTCGTGCCGATCCTCGGTGGGACCGTCGACGGGCCGGTGATACGAGGACGCGTCCTGGCCGGCGGCGCCGACCACCAGGTCCTCAGATCGGCCACTGTCACCGAACTCGACGCCCGATATGCACTCGAGACCGACACAGGCGAACGGATCTCGGTCCACAACGTCGGGGTTCGCACCGGCAGCGAACAGGACATCGACGCATTGACTCGCGGCGAGCAGGTTCCCGCCGACCGAATCTACTTCCGCACCATTCCCCGACTGTCGACGTCCGCCGACTCCCTCAGCTGGATGAACGGAACACTCTTCGTGGCCACCGGTGAGCGTTTACCGAATTCCGTCGAACTGGACGTCTACCAACTCACATGACGGAGGCAGATATGCACCGACCCCAGTGCACTCAATGGCACATTCAGTGGCCTTTTCGGGGGTCAATGGCACATCGAGTGGACTGCCTAGGCGATCAGGTGAGGCTTTCGCCGTAGACGTGGTCGACGGCGATGGTCACCAGTACGCGGCGATCCGCGGCCATTGCGGCGCGGTATTCGTTCCAGTCGGGGTGCTCTCCGGCGGCGGCGCGGTAGTAGTCGACCAGCGCATCGATTTCGGGGCTGTTCGGGTTCGCGCCCGGTCCGGTGAGGGTGACGGATCCTTCTGCTGTTGCCCAGGCCTTGCCGTCGGCGCTGGTCACTTCGAGTGCAGCGCGCGGGTCTCGGCGTAGGTTGGCCGTTTTCGCTCGTCCTTCGGTGACCGAAATCTTGATTGTTCGCTCGGTGCGATCGTAGAACGGCGTCACCGGCGACAGTTGCGGCAGGCCGCTCGCTTTTATCGTGGCGAGTACGCCGAGTCGGCTGCGCTCGAGGAGGTCGTGTGGATCGAATGCTCCGCTGGTCATGGCTTCACCTCGGGGTCGTCGAACGAACTGGCACGATCATGGTGGGCAACACGGTCGTCGGTGCCGCTGTTCCTCGGCCTGTCGGTAGGGAGGTCGTCGGCATAAGTTCCGATTGCGCGACGGTATGTGCCGAGCGCAGGCTTCGCTGCCTGCAGTGCCGCCTTCAGCGCGCCAGCACCATCGCCCAGATCCCACAGGATCAGGGCAATGAATGCATCTCGCGCAGAGGAGAATTCGTCGGAAAACTCGAAGTCTTCCAACACACGCGACGCCTCCTGGAGTCGGCCGACATCACGCAGCGAACTGGCGAGCTGAATTCTGGCCTTGCTCTCGTGCACGGAATCGAGCCCACTCGACAGCGCCGCCTCGTACAACGGAATCGCAGCCGATTCTTCGCCCAGAAAATCCTCGAGCGACGCACGTTCGAACAGTGTCCGTGCTCGGGAAAGCCTTGTCGCCGAGAGCAACTGATTCATCTCCGACCGCATCAGAGCAGGCTCGCCGTCATCTGCGTGGCACCAGAACGCAGCTATGGAGTCCATCTGGGCCCCCCGAAATTCGGCCGGACAGCTACCGACAAGCGACATGCGCTCACGTTCGTCCCCTTACCAGTCCATCGTTGCAGAGCATGCCTACGCTTGGAACCTTCACTCTGTGATGCTCTCTGAACCGAAGCGAAGTACACGATATCGATGTGAGTCGTCATCGACGGTATCGGCCGATCTACGAACTCGAAAAGATGGTGAACAGCACCACCACCGACCTGGGTGAAGCCGGGTCTCGAAACGTCCCACTCGATTGACACGTCGGTGAACGGTAAGCAAACGTATAGCCATGCAACTGAGATTTCTGGCCGGCATCTCGACGGCCTTCGCGTGCAAGCTTCTGCTGATGCGAGTGCTGACCCTCAAGTTGCAGCGAGACATCGAGGCGCTCAACAACGGAAACTATCGCCCACTGCTCTCATCGTTCCACCGAGACGCGGTGCTCAAATTCGCCGACGGTGACAGCCGATGGTCGGGCACCCACCGCGGACGACCGGCAATCGAAAAGTTCTTCCAGGACTTCGTCGCCGCCGGCATCCGCGGACAGGTCACGGAAATCTACAGCGGCGGAGCCCCCTGGCGCATGACCCTCCTCGTCCGCTTCGACGACCAAGCACACGCAGCCGACGGCACCGAGTTGTACAGCAACCGAACGGTGCTCCTTGTCCGCACCAGCTGGGGCAAAATCGTCTCGCAAGAGGACTTCTTCGAGGACACCACACGCATCGACGCATTCGAGCGAAAGTTGCGCCAACTCTAGATTCGGTCTCCCCCTCCCACCGGTTTTGCCCCTTCCCCGGGTACTCAATGTGACATCTAGTGGCCTTTTCGGGGGTCAATGTCACATCGAGTGGACTCCGGGGGCGGTCGGTCGGGGGCGGCGATAGGTCACCTGGGGGTAGTCGTCGGTATGCGAGACGCTGGCGTGCACGTTGTACACCTCGCGCACCAGGTGTTCGGTGATCACTTCGTGTGGGGTTCCCGATGCCACGATGTTGCCGTTGTTCAGGACGATGATGCGGTTGCAGAACATGGCGGCGAGGTTGAGGTCGTGGAGGGCGATGTAACTGCTCAGGGGTAGTCCTGCGACGAGGGTGAGGATGTCGAGTTGGTGTTGGATGTCGAGGTGGTTGGTCGGCTCGTCGAGCAGTAGTTCGGTGGGTTGTTGAGCGAGGGCCCGTGCGATCTGGGCGCGTTGGCGCTCTCCACCGGAGAGGGTGTGCCAGCGTCGGGTGGCTTTCGACGCCATGGCGGTGTCGGTGAGTGCCTGTTCGATCGCGGCGTCGTCGGCTGCTGTGTCTCCGCCGAGGATGCCGTGGTGGGGGATGCGGCCAAGGCGTACGACGTCGCGGACGGTGATGTCGACGTCGGTGTCGGAGTGTTGGTCGACCATTGCTACGCGGCGGGCGATGCTGCGACGACGTTGGGTGCGCAGGTTCTTTCCGTCGAGCAGCACGTCGCCGCTGTCGGGTGCCACGATGCCGGCGAGGATGCGCAGTAGCGACGATTTGCCGGAGCCGTTGGGGCCGATGAGCCCGATGGTCTCGCCCGGTTCCGGTGCGAAGCTGATGCCGTCGAGAATCGGGTTCCCGCCGCGGGTCCACTGGATGTTGCTGACGTGCAACGTCATCGGGACCTCCTGAGCCGAAACAGAATGAGCGCGAATGCCGGCACGCCGATGAGTGCGGTCACCACTCCGACGGGTATTTCCTGCGGGGCGAACAGCGTTCGGGCGATGGTGTCGACCCACACCATGAAGATCGCGCCGATGACCACCGTCGTCGGCAGCAGTCGTCGATGCCGCGCGCCGACGAGAAAACGGGCGGCGTGCGGCAGAACGAGACCCACGAACCCGATGGCTCCGGCGGCGCTGACGAGCGAGGCCGTGATCAGTGCGGTGATGACCAACAACAGGATTCGCACCCACTTGACCGGAACACCGAGGGACGCGGCCGCGTCGTGCCCGAATGTGAAGGCGTCGAGGGCCGAAGTGTTGAACAGACACAACACCATTCCGAGCAGCGCAACCGATCCGCACAGCACCACGTCCGTCCAGTCGGCACCGCTCAGCGATCCGAGGAGCCAGAACAGCACGCCGCGTGTCTGTTCGGCGTCGGCCGAGGAAATGACGATGAACGACGTCAAGGCCGAGAACAGCTGCGTCCCCGCAACCCCGGCCAGCACCACGCGGTCGTTTCCACCGCCTGCCCCTGCGGCCAGCAGCATCACCAGGACGAACGAGAGCAGCGCACCGGCGAATGCCCCTGTGGACAAGGACAATGCGCCACCGCCGACGCCGAGAACCGCGACGAGGACAGCTCCGGTGGATGCACCGGACGAAATGCCCAGGACGAAGGGATCGGCGAGAGGGTTGCGCAGCAGCGATTGCATGATCGCCCCGCACAGCGCGAGACCCGCGCCGCACACGGCGGCCAGCAAGGTCCGGGGCAGGCGCAGCTCCCAGACGATTCCGTCCTGGATGCGACCGACTCCCGAACTCCCGATACCCATGTGCGTCAGTATCACTCGATACACGTCGGGCACCGACACGTTCGCGGGTCCGATGGTGACGGCGACGCCGATCGAGAGCACCAACAACGCCGATCCTGCGAGCAGCAGTGGGACGAGCACCCCGCGATCGGTGCGGCTCATCGCGACGCCATTCCCCAATCCTGCAGGGCGGCCGCAACTTTCTCGACACCGTCGATCGTCCGAATGGACGGGTTCAGATCGGCACCGTTGACGACGATGTACCGCTTGTTCTCGACGGCGGGCATTCGGTTCGTGACCGAATTCGACTCCAGGAAGCCGATTTTGCTGTCCAGGGCGTCCCCGGCGATACTGCGTCGGCTCAGATCTGCGAGCACCAGTGCAGTCGGGTTGCGATCGAGCACACTCTCCCAATTGACCTGTGGCCATTCGTCGGTGGTATCGGCATAGATGTTCTCGGCGCCGACGGAGTCGGTGATGATGCCCGACGATCCGCAGCAACCGGCCATGTACGGCGTATCGGTGTCGGCGAACCAGTAGGCCAACGACACACCTGACGCGTCGACCGAACCGGAGGCCTTCTCGAACCGATCCTGCAGTTCGGCGACCAGGCGCTCGCCACGGTCTCGCACGTCGAAGACCGCCGCGAGATCACGAATCTCCCGATAGACGGTGTCGATCACCAACGGCTCCGTGCGAGCACCGTCGGAATTGACGCTCTCGTCGGTCTTGCCCTGACAGTCGGTGGGCGAGAGGTAGTTCGGGACGCCGAGTTGCTCGAACCTGCTCCGATCTGCGACTCCCCCGGGTCCGAGGGTGCCGCCGAAGGACGCGGACACGAAATCGGGCTCGGTATCCAACACGACCTCGAGCGATGGCTTGTTGTCCGCGAGCCTCGGCACCCTGGCGTTCTCGGATTCGAGGTTCGAGCGGACCGGGTCGGTCCAGGTGGCGGTGCCCACCATCCGGTCTGCGAGGCCGAGCGAGAGCAGTATTTCCGTCGAGCTCTGATTCAACGACACCGCGCGTTGCGGTGGTGCGTCGACGACGACGTCGCGTCCGCAGTTCTCGATGGTCAGGGGATAGTTCCCGGAGGTGTCGGTGGACGCGTCGGGGGTCGACGCGGTCGAACAACCGGAAACCAGAAGGATGGAGACAGCGCCTAGTGCGGCGAGAGAGGTACGCATCGAAGAGCTTCCTGCTTGGGGCTCGTGTCGCGGAGCCGCGGGTGGGGTTCGATCACGACGTCCGAGCATTCGGACTTCGAGCTCTCACCCGTCACCGTTGCGCGCCAGCTCCGGAATTGCACCGGATTCCCTCGTTCGTCGCCTGCTGACCCTATCGCGCGAGTGGGCCGCGAGGTCAGTGCGCCGGCGTCGAGACCGGTACCGACGGATACGAGCTCGGAAAGGCTCTGCGCGCGACCACTACGACTGTGAGTGCCACAGCCACCAGGATCGTCGCCGCAGCGGTCACCGCCCCGATACCCCTGGCGTCGACGACGACGCCTCCCACCAGGGCCCCGGTGGCAATGGCCAGTTGGAAGGCGACGACATAGATCGCCGACGCCTTGTCGGCGTCGGCAGGGGCGGCCCGAACCACGGCGGACTGGATGCAGACCGGCAGTGTGGTGAATGCCAGACCCCACAACGCGATCGCCCCGACAGCAAGGACGGCCAGGCTGCCCGGTGCTGCGCTGAGGGTGCCCCACAGGACCGCCGTCGCGGCCGCGACGGCACCCAGAGCAGCGATGGTGGAGGGCCGCGGCCAACGGTCGTACGTTCTGCCGATCACCCAGATACCGACGACACCGAACAAACCGTAGAGCATCAACATCAGCGTCAAAGTGGTTCCGGCCGAACCGATTGCACGATCGACGATGAGCGAGAAGTACGTGTACGCGGCGAAATGGCCGAGGACGGCCAGGAACGTCACTCCACACAGGATCGCCAGGGTGCCGTCGAGCACGCGCGGTGATTTCTTGTCGCCCGCAGCTGCCCGGGTGACCGGTAGTGCGGGGAGGACGAAGTAGAGCGCCACCGCGATAGCGGCGGCGACGACACCGAGAATCGTTGCAGCAGTGCGCCACCCGAACCACTGACCCATGGCCGCGGTGATCGGATTACCGGCGACCAACGCCAACGAGGTGCCGGCGTACACCGTGGCGATCGCTTTTCCTTGCTTACCGGGAAGTGCGAGTGACGCCGCGACGGGTGCGACCACGGCCCAGAAGACTCCGTGGGTCGCCGCGCACAGCATCCTCGACAGCACCAGCATCGGGTACCCGACGGACACCGCGGAGAGCAGTTGCGAAAAGGCCAGTGCCGCAACGGTGATGACGACGACCCGTCGCCGCGGCCAGTCGCGTACGAACCTGATCAACGGCATGGTCATGACGGCGACGCCGTATGCGTAGAAGGTCAGCAGCAGACCGACCGCGGATTCGCCGACGCCGAGATCGCCCGAGATCTCCGGAAGCAGACCCACGGGCAACGTTTCGGCCGTGACATAGATGAAGGCGGCTGCACCGAGGACCAGCAGCTTGGGGAGGGGCGACGACATGGTGTGTATCGTTACACAGATCGTCGACACGCGCTAAGGTGGCCCCGTGAACAATCGGGTGACGATGGCCGACGTCGCGGCGTCTGCGGGAGTCTCCACCATGAGCGTCTCGTATACCTACAACCAACCCGACCGCGTCTCGCCTGCCACCCGAGACCGCGTCCACGCAGCGGCGGCGGCCCTCGGATACGCAGGTCCCAACCGCGCGGCACGCTCGCTTCGCAGCGGAAAGCACAACAGCATCGGCGTCGTACTCGGTGAAAAACTCACCTATGCCTTCGAGGATCCCCAGGCCCGACGGTTCCTCTCGGGCATCGCCGACGCGTGTCTCGACGCCGACACCGCGCTGGTGATGTTGCCTAATCTGCACCGCGACAGCGACATTGCGAGAATTCGCGACGCGCAGGTCGACGGCTACGTCGTCTGGACCACCGGCGTCGACGACCCCGTCCTCGACGTGCTCGTCGGCACCGGTCGACCCACCTGCGTCCAGGGCGGCCCCCAGCATCCGGGATTGAACTCCATCGGAATCGACGACCGCGCTGCAGCCGACGCGATCGCCACCATTGCTCTGCGCAATCGACGTCGGCCCGCGATCGTTGCGCTACGACCCGATTCGCGACGCGAATCGACGGTGGTGCACGGCGCCGACGCGTCGGACATCTCGATGCCGGTGACTCGCGCACGACTCGAGGGCTACCGCGATGCGTGCATGCGTCGAGGAATCGAATGGTCGACGGTACCGACGCTGTTCACCACCCACAATTCGCGCGAAGAGGGCGCACGGGCAGCACGACTGTTGTTGCGCGACAACGTCGTCGATGTGATGTTCGCGATGAGCGACGAACTCGCCTTCGGCGCACTCGACGCGGCGACGGGTGCCGGGATCGACATTCCCGGCCACGTCGCACTGACCGGATGGGACGACTCCCCTGCAGCGGCGGCGGCCCACTTGACCACCGTCGCGCAATCGTTGTTCGACCAGGGCCGATCGGCGGCCCGGTGGGTGCTCGGTCTCAGCGACGCCGTCGACGCGGCGGTATGGAACATCGAGACGCGAGGGTCGACGGGCACGCTGCGTGAGGGCCAGTAAAAAGGGCGCGCTCCCCGTTTATAGGCGTTAAGCAAACTCTTCGGCTAGTATCGCCGGTGGCCGTCCGGCTACGAGGGGGCACTGTGAGTCGAGAACACGACACGCCGCTCCGCCGTGCCGACCCCAACCCGACGCTCGACGCCCTCACCGGGCTTGCGAACCGGAACGAAATCCTGGCCACCATCACCGCCGCGCTGGTCGACCTAGGCCCTGACCAGCACTTCAGCGTCCTCCTCGTCGACATCGACGGCTTCCGTGAATTCAACGACGCGCTCGGACCGGCCCAGGGCGACGAGCTGCTGTGCATGGTCGCCGACCGACTCACCGCATCGACCCGACCCGGGGACACCATCGGCCGACTCACCGGGGACGAATTCGTCATCGTCGCCTACGGCTGCCATTCCCTGGCAGCCCGAGCGATGGCCGCGGGGTTCGCCAGCATCTTCGAGCCCCCCTTCGAGCTCGGCGGCCGTCAACTCACCCTCACCGCCAGCGTCGGTGTCGCGTCCACCACCGGCAGCACCGATCGCGCCACCCAGCTGGTACACAACGCCACCGCCGCCATGCATGCCGCCAAAGCCACCGGCCGCAACCGGCATCACATCTTCACCGACGAGCTGCACCACACCAACCGCACGCGGCTCGAGCTCCTCGAACGACTGCGCGGAGTCGCCATGACCGCGCGCGAGCTCACCATGGTCTACCAACCCATCGTCGAACTCGCGACCGGAGCCGTCGTCGGAGCCGAAGCCCTCGTTCGCTGGAACCACCCCGAGCTCGGACTCCTGATGCCCGACGCCTTCATCCCCCTCGCCGAAGACAACGACCTGATAATCCCCCTGAGCATGTGGATTCTCACCGAGGTCGCGGCAACCATCGCAGACTGGCAATCCCGCGCGATCATGCTCCAGGTCGGTGTCAACGTCAGCCCCGCACACTTCGCCGCAGGAACCCTGGCCACCGACGTCATCGACATCGTCGACACCCACGGCATCGAACGCGGTCGACTCGCACTCGAACTCGCCGAATCGCAGACGCTGCACGACCTCGACGCCGTGCACTACCAACTCCGCGACGTCCAACGCCACGGCGTCCTCATCGCCATCGACGACTTCGGCTCCGGCTTCTCCTCCCTCGAACGACTCGCCACCCTCCCCGTCGACATCCTCAAAATCGACAGATCCCTCACCCAACACCTCGACAGCACCAACCTCCACCGACGCCGCGCCATGACCACCCTCTGCACCGCCCTCGTCGACGTCACCACCACCCTCGGCAAAGACACCGTCATCGAAGGCATCGAGACCACCGAACAACTCCGAATCTGCACCGACATGGGCGTAACCTTCGGCCAAGGACACCTCCTCGGACGACCCATGCCCGTCGCCGAACTGGAGCAATACATCACCCGACACAGCAGCCACAGCGAATCCGCATGAGGAACCGAACGTGAAGATAGACAACGAAATTCAACGCTTCACCGACGCACCCCGCGCCCAACTCTCCACCGTCAACCCCAACGGCACCCCACACCTGGTCCCCATCGTCTACGCCGTCGCACCCACCGGCGACCGCATCTACACAGCCATCGACTGGAAACCCAAAACCACCCAGAAACTGCAGCGACTCGAGAACATCCACGCCGACCCCGCCGTCAGCCTCATCGTCGACCACTACTCCGACGACTGGTCCCAACTCTGGTGGATCCGTGCCGACGGCAACGCCCGCATCGTCGACGCGGGCAGCGCCGAAGGCACAGTCGGTACCGACACCCTCGTCGCGAAATACAGCCAATACAAGAACAACCGACCCGAGGGCCCGGTCATCGTCATCGACAAACTGTCCTGGAGATCGTGGTCAGCTTCCTGATCGTTTTCCTCCTCTCCACAGCATCGCCCACCCCACCGCCAGACCTCTACCGTCTGACCACTCCCGGCTGACCACTCCCGACTGACCACTCAATGTGACATCCGGTGGCCTTTTCGACCGTCAATGGCACATCGAGTGGACTGCATACGAACGGGCGGGCACCGAAAAACCAGTGGAATCGGCAGTAGCAGGGAGTCAGACTGTCCCAATGGTCAGCAAACCTCCCGTTCGGATTGTCACCGACCGTCTCGTGGTTCGGCGCGAGACGGCAGACGATGCTGTCGTCATTGCCGAAACGATCGAGCGAAATCGGGTCCGCCTGCTGCCGTGGCTCGGTTGGGCCACCGAGGACGCTGCAAACAGGTCGGCGCAGATCGTCCGCATCGCGGAAAGCCGGAAGCTGTGGGACGCCGACGAAATGTACGACTACGGGATTTTCGGTCGATCCACCAGCGCATTCCTGGGGAAGATTGCATTGCACCGACGAGTCGGACCGGGTGGGATCGAAATAGGGTACTGGCTCGACAGTGCAGCCGAGGGTGACGGCATCATCTCCGAAGCCACCGCGACCCTCACGCAAGAGGCATTGAAACTCGCCGACGTCGATCGCGTCGAAATTCATTGCGATGCAGCCAATTCGAGGAGTCAAGCCGTTCCGCGGCGGCTGGGTTTCGTCCTCGACAGGATCGAGCCGCGAGCCTTGGCCGCTGCGGCCGAAACCGGAGACCACATGATTTGGGTGTATCAGCCCGATCGGCGGTAGGACGGGTCGACGGTGACGTGGGGGCGCGGACGCGCGAGCGCCTGTCGGTACCGAGACCGCAGGTCGGAGAGAACACGTTCCGGATCGTCGCGAATATCGCTCGGCAGGTGAGTCACGACAATGATGCCGGCGTTTTGAGCGCGCTCCCGTCGTTCCACGGTGGCGCGGTGCGCCGCGGGTGACAGGTGATATTCGAGCGAGTCGATCTCCCAGTCGAGGGCGACGTCGTCGAGCCAATTGTCGGCCACCAGCAGCAACCTGCCCGACTCGTCGCGTACCGCGACATTGTGAGTCATCGGGGGAAGACCGCTGCGCGCGTACAACTTCTGCGCGTGTGCTTCGGCAACGGAGTGCGCGCCGGCGGCCAGTTCGCGAAGTACTCGACGAGGCATCGCGGTTCCACGCGTGGTGCCGGCGTCCAGTTCCTTCATGATCGCCTCGATCGTTGCCGCACCCCGCTGAACGACACTGGCAACGAGCGCCATGCACTGCTCGGCGTTCTTCATGCGACGAATCGCGTCGCACAAACACCGAACAACCGGCGCGACGGGAAGACCCGACTTGCTTTCCGCCGTCGGCATCCGCCACGTACGTTCCACCGCGGCGAAGCTCACGGACCTGCGGTGCTGCGCCTCGGGGATGAGCACGAACGTCTCCTCGAACGAGCCGGATGTACCGAGACCATGCAACGCCAGCCCGGCCCGACCACTGATGACGCCATCACGACCGCAGTAGATGGACGCGGCAACCGCCCGCTCCAAGGGCGTCAGCGAACGGTTCTTCAAGAACACCAGGCCAGGTAGCGCCCGTGACCAGATACCGTCCGGCAGCGTGCGCCGAACAATCGTCTTCGACGCGACGCCGAGTTCGAGAAGATGAGCAGTCCGCACCAGCCCGCGATCCGATGCGGCCGCAATTACCCTCGCATCGACCCGTGCGCCGCCCCTCTTCATACAGACGATCCTGCACGCTCGGCCGGACACCGATCGCACCCGACGTCGCACTATCAACAGCCCTGTGGATAACCGAATACCTGTGGACAAACGCATACAGGAGGGTCGCCCACACTCTGACTCGAGCACGGCCAGGCGCGCTCTCGTGACCGGACGCGAGTCCACTCGATGTGCCATTGACTGCCGGAAAGGCCACCAAATGTCACATTGAGTGGACGGCGGGGCGGCAACAGGCAACCCACCCACGTCAGCGGGGATACCGTCTATCTTGCAACTCGTGCGTTCTTATTTCGGGAGTGAGACATGACGGCGACAGCAGTTCCCTCGGATCGGTCGGGTACTACGGCACCACGGTCGTTTTCGCCGCCGCAGCGCGGTCGGTTGAGTGAGGTTCCGCATATCGCGGGGCTGGTGCTCGGTGTGTTCGCGGCGGCGTTGTTTCTGTGGAGTCTGTCGCCCACTTTGCGGTATCTGGTTCATGCGCCGCGGGAGTATGTCGACACGTATTACTTCGATGCTCCGGATACGAGTTTGTCGTGGGCGTTGGTTGTCGGGTTGTTGGCGGCGGCGTTGGCGAGTCGGAAGCGTATTGCGTGGTGGTTGCTGACGATCTATTTGGTGTTGTTGGCGATCACGAATGTCGCGGAGGGCATCGAGGACAAGAACGTCAGTTCGTGGATTGCGTTGGCGGTTCATGTCGTCGTGACGGGTCTTCTGATCGCGTCGCGCAAGGAGTTCTACACGCGGGTTCGGCGCGGTGCGGTGTGGAAGGCGCTCGGGGTGCTCGTGCTGGGAGCGGCCGTCGGCACGATTGTCGGGTGGGCGTTGGTGGCGTTGTTCCCGGGTTCGTTGCCGGAGGGTCAGACGTTCCTGTGGGCGTTCAACAGGGTGACGGCATTGGCGACGGTGGACAACGAGCAGTTCGACGGTAGGCCGAACGGTTTCGTCAATACGGCGTTGGGACTGTTCGGAGCGCTGGCGTTGCTCGGTGCCGTGGTCACGTTGTTCCGGTCGCAGCGGTCGAGCAATGCGTTGACCGGCCGCGACGAGTCGGCTCTGCGCGGCCTGCTCGACAAGTGGGGTGCCGACGATTCCCTCGGTTACTTCGCGACCCGCCGCGACAAGGGCGTCATCTTCGCCACCAGCGGCAAGGCGGCGGTGACGTATCGCGTCGAGGTCGGGGTGTGTCTGGCCAGTGGTGACCCGATCGGCAACCCCGAGGCGTGGCCACATGCGATATCCGAATGGCTCGACCTGGCCGAGAAGTACGGTTGGACCCCAGCTGTCATGGGGGCCAGCGAGATCGGGGCCACGGCCTACAAGCGGGCCGGCCTGAGTGTTCTCGAACTCGGCGACGAAGCAATCCTGAAAACCAAAGATTTCAACCTCAATGGGCGCGAGATGCGTCCCGTGCGTCAGGCCGTCAACCGGGCTCGCAAAGCGGGTGTCGTGGTCACCGTGCGTCGTCATCGCGATATTTCGGCCGAGGAGATGGACGAGATCATTGCCTGCGCGGATGCGTGGCGCGATACCGAGACCGAGCGTGGTTTCTCGATGGCGCTGGGCAGGTTGGGCGATCCGCTCGACGGCGATTGTCTTCTGGTGCAGGCGGTTCAGGGCGAGAAGATCGTCGGTGTTCTGTCGCTGGTGCCGTGGGGTCGTACCGGCGCGTCGTTGGACCTGATGCGCCGCGATCCGGCGTCGCCTAACGGTGTCATCGAGTTGATGGTGACCGAACTTGCCACCGGCGCAGATCATTTCGGTGTCAGCAAGATTTCGCTGAACTTCGCGGTGTTCCGTGCTGCGTTCGAGGAGGGCAGTCGGATCGGGGCCGGTCCGGTCCTGCGAATCTGGCGCAGCGTATTGGTGTTCTTCTCGCGCTGGTGGCAGCTCGAGGCGCTGTATCGCTCGAATGTGAAGTACTTGCCGGAATGGGAGCCGCGCTACCTGTGCTTCGCCGACAATCGGGTGCTGCCGAAGGTCGGTGTCGCGTCGGCCATCGCCGAAGGCTTCTTGACTCTGCCGACCTTTCGGCGCGCCTCGAAGCACACCGGGTCCCACGTCGCGGTGCCCGCAGCGTTGGTCGACGCCGAGGACATTCATCCCGACGGCAGCGGACCCGAGACTCCCGCAGACGACACCCTGCCCGGCCGCAAACGTCCCGACCAGGTACGCGTGCGCATGGCCAAACTCGATCGTCTCGAAAGTGACGGCATCGAGGGCTATCCCGTCGCCTATCCCCCGACACACACCGTCGGTGAAGCGGCGGCATCGCCCCAGGGCACGACCGTCCGAATTGCGGGTCGAATACTGCGCATTCGCGACTACGGCGGCGTGTCGTTCGCCGTCATCCGGGACTGGTCGGCCGATATTCAGGTGCTGTTCGACCGCGAACGCGTCGGCGACAGAATCGAGGAATTCGATGCCGACTTCGACCTGGGTGACCTCATCGAAGTCAGTGGCACCATCGGATACAGCAGGCGTGGTGAGCTGTCGCTGCTCGCCACCGAGTGGCGAATGAACGCCAAATGCCTGCACCCTCTGCCCGACAAGTACCGCGGTCTGACCGATCCGGAAGCGCGAGTACGGCAGCGGTACGTGGACCTGGCGATCAACCGCGATGCGCGCGCGCTGATGATCGCACGCTCGAATGTGGTGAAGTCGCTTCGTGATTCACTGAGCGATCGCGGCTACATGGAGGTCGAGACACCGATCCTCCAGCAGGTACACGGCGGTGCGAACGCTGCTCCGTTCGTCACCCACATCAATGCCTACAACTTGGATCTGTATTTGCGCATCGCACCGGAGCTCTATCTCAAGCGGCTGTGCGTCGGCGGCATGGAGAAGGTCTTCGAGATCGGGCGAGTGTTCCGCAACGAGGGAGCGGACTTCAAGCACAATCCGGAGTTCACGATCCTCGAAGCGTACGAGGCACACAGTGACTACGAGCGCGCAATGGTGTTGTGCCGCGAACTGATTCAGCGTGCAGCCGTGGCAGCGCACGGCCGCGAAATCATTCTGCGTCCCGACGGCCCGGACGGCGAGATGATCGAGATCGACATCTCCGGGGAATGGCCCATCAAGACACTGCACGGTGCCGTCGCCGAAAAATTGGGTGTCCCCGTCGAGCCGTCGACGCCCCTGGACGAGCTGCAGCGGTTGTGCGACGAGAACGACATCCCCTACGAGAAGTCGTGGGATGCGGGTGCCGTCGCCCAGGGCATGTACGAGCACCTGGTGGAGGACTACACCGAATTCCCCACCTTCTACAAGGACTTCCCGACGTCGATGTCGCCGTTGACGAGACCACATCGGAGCATCCCCGGCGTCGCGGAAAAGTGGGACCTGGTGGCATGGGGGGTCGAACTGGGGACGGCCTACAGCGAGTTGACCGATCCCGTCGATCAACGTCGACGCCTCACCGAGCAGTCGTTGCTGGCTGCGGGTGGCGACGAAGAGGCGATGAGCTTGGACGAGGACTTCCTGCAGGCGCTCGAGCACGGGATGCCCCCGACCGGCGGCCTCGGAATGGGCGTCGACCGCGTCGTCATGCTCATCACCGGCGGCAGCATTCGCGAGACACTCGCATTTCCGCTGGCCAAACCGCGACAATGACGGTCTTCCCGAGGCGATCCTCCACGGGAAAGTTGCAAAACGGGGCGAATGGTGGAAACTGGAGGCATAAACAAACTTCGAGTAGGCAATGCATGGTGGGGACGAAAACATGGATCACGGGAATCGAACCGAGCGCGAGGCATTGTTTCCCGTGAAACATCCTCCCGGGCGGTACGTCAAAGTGGACGGCCAACGTCTGCATCTGTTCGTTCGGGGAACCGGCCCCACGATCGTTCTCTGCGGCGGCTTGGGCAGTAACTGGTTCGACTGGAACGACACCGTCGATATCTTGAGCGCCCGCCATCATGTCGTGGTTCTCGACCGCCCCGGCTTCGGACTCAGCGACCCTCTGCCCGACGGCGCCACACCCACCGTCCGCGGCGAGGCCGACAGGATCGTCGGCGTCCTCGACGCGCTCGGTGTCACCGAGCCGGCCGTCGTCGCGGGTCACTCGATTGCCGGCTTCTACGCAGAAGCAGTGGCCCGGCTGTACCCGTCGCGCATACGTGGTGTTCTTCTCCTGGACTCGAGCGCCGAGTCCGACCCTCGCCGCATCCTTCCGGCGGCTCTGCGAGTGCGCGCAGCGCATTTGCTGTCGACGTTACTGAGCCGCACGGGCCTTCAGCGGCTCGTCGGCCCTCGCGTCCGACCGATACTCAACCAGGCGACGCCGCCCGACGGGACACCGAAGGATGTCGTCGACTGGGTCGACGACATCTACCGCAGGCCTACCTATCTCACGGCTGCACTCGTCGAAGATGTCGTCTACCCGGACCTCGCGGCCGAACTGAACCGACTTCGGAAGCGATTGCCACTCGTCGTTCCCGTTATCGTCGCGGCCGCCCACACCGGGCGCCCGTCCCCGTGGGGACGCAGATGGATCAAGACCCAGCGCAAGCTGGCCACATACTTGCGAGCCGATTTCACCGTCGTCATACCCGCCCATCACCACGCCATGATCGACAAACCCGCCGAGGTTGCGGCGCTCATCACCGAACTGGTGTGAACCTCTCCCGTCGGCGCACGTAACGTGTGTCGACGAGCCCGTAGCCCAAGACCCGAGCCGAAGCTCGGCGATGGCGCGGTAGCACGAGAGGAAATTGAAGATGGGTGCGATCAGCACAACGCAAGGTCGACAGTCGAAGATGCTCGGTCTGGGCGTTCACCGCCCCGAACGAATAGTCACCAACGATGAGATCTGCGAGTTCATCGACTCCAGCGACGAGTGGATTCAGACGCGATCCGGCATCAAGAACCGCCGATTCGCCGACCCCGAAGAAAACGTCGTCCAGATGTCGATCTCGGCAGGCCGAAAAGCACTCGAAGCCAGCGGCATCTCCGCCGAGCAGGTCGACACCGTCATCGTCGCGACCTCCACACACCTCGAACTGACACCCCAAGCAGCCGCCAAGGTTGCCCACGGACTCGGCACCAAAGGACCGGCCGCGTTCGACATCTGCGCCGGATGCGCAGGCTTCTGCTACGCACTCGCCGTCGCATCGGACCTGGTCAAGGCCGGGACCTCGCAGTACGTCCTCGTCATCGGAGCCGAGCAGCTCAGCGTCACCACCGACCCGTACGACCGAACCACCCGCTTCATCTTCGCCGACGGCGCCGGAGCCGTCGTCGTCGGACAGAGCGACGAAACCGAAATCGGACCCGCCGTATGGGGATCCGACGGCTCGCAGTCCGACGCCATCGTGCAGACCACGGACTGGTACGAATACATCACGACAGCCAACATGGAACGACCCTGGATCAGGATGAACGGAATCTCAGTCTTCCGCTGGGCTGCATTCGAGATGGGCAAGGCCGCGCAGAAGGTACTCGACGTCGCCGGCATCAAAACCGACGAACTGCACGCCTTCATCCCTCACCAGGCCAACAGCCGCATCACCGATCTGCTGGCGAAGAGTCTCAACCTGGACGAAGGCACCGCCGTCGCCAACGACATCGCCGAAACCGGCAACACCTCGGCTGCGTCCATCCCCCTGGCAATGGAAGAACTACTGCGCACCGGCAAAGCGAAAGCCGGAGACACCGCACTCCTGCTCGCCTTCGGTGCAGGACTGTCCTACGCCGGACAGGTCGTCAAACTCCCGAAGCTGTAATCACTCCACCTGTCCGCAGCCCACACCCACCCGCAGTCCACCTATCCGCAGTCCACTCGATGTGACATTCAGTGGCCTTTTCGGCAGTCAATGTCACGTTGAGTGGACTCGGGCCGGGCGGGGGGGGTGAGCGGTCCGCCGAGGGTCTGGCCGAGTCAGCTCTCGGGTCGTAGTGTTGGTTCATGCCCAAGCCTCCGTTGCCCGTTGATGCTGTCGAGTTGCTGAAGAAGGCGAATCCCGCTGTCATGGCGGTGGTTCGTGCCGATGGAACTCCGATCACCGCGCCCACGTGGTATTTGTGGGAGGACGGGAAGATCGTGCTCAATTTCGATGCCTCGCGTAAGCGGCTGGAGCACATTCGGGCGAATCCGAAGGTCTCGATTTCGGTGATGGACGAGGCCAGTTGGTATACGCATGTGACGGTGCACGGTTCGATCGAACTGCAGGACGACCCGGATCTGGTGGATATCGATCGCATCGCGACGCATTACACCGGCGAGCGGTATCCGGTTCGCGATCAGCCGCGCGTGACCGGTTACGTGACCGTCGACGCGTATGTGGGCTGGGGCAAGGTCGGTTCGTAGACCTCGCGTTGCCGCTTGCGACGGCCCAATTCAGGTGCAAGACTCCCGCAATGGTCAATCCGCAGGGTGAAGGTAGCGACGCGTTCGAGAAAGACGAGCCGTACGGGGGTCAGCAGTACCCGCCGTATCAGGACCCGAACACGAGCTACCAGAACCCGCAGCACGGACAACCTCAGTACCAAAATCCTCAGTACCCGAACCCTCAGTACGGACAACCCCAATACGGACAACCCCAATACGGACAACCCCAATACGGACAACCCCAATACGGACAACCGCAGTACGGTCAGGCCCCGTATGGCGGAGCGGGTTTTCGGCCGGCACCCGCGACGAACACGTTGGCGATCGTGTCGCTCGTGTTGGCGGTGTTGGGTCTGACGTTCATCCCGCTCATCGCGTCGGTGTGTGCGGTGGTGTGTGGCCACGTTGCGAAGGGCCAGATCAAGCGCACCGGCGAGGGCGGGTCAGGATTCGCGACGGCAGGTCTGATCGTCGGCTACGTGTCGGTTGCCCTGTTCGTCCTCGTCGTGGCTGCGATTTTCATCTTCGCGATAGCCGCCTCGAATTCATCCACGTATTGAGTTCGGTTGCTGCGCCAGTCGGCCGTTCATCGCTGCGGCCCACAGGCCAGCGATGACTGCCAACGCAATGACGAACAGCGCCAAGGCGTTCCATCCGAGTGACTGAAAGACCACTCCGCCGAGCCAGCCGACGACGGACGATCCTCCGTAGTAGAACAGGTTGTACAGCGATGTCGCCTGTGCCCGTCCGTGGACGGCTCGCTGGCCGGTCCATCCCGACGCGATGGCGTGGGCGGCGAAGAATCCCATCGTGAAGATCACCAGCCCGGTGAGGATCACGGCTAGGTTCGACGCCATCGTCAGTGCGACTCCGGCGATCATGGTGGCGGTCGATCCGGCGAGAACGATCGATCGGCCGTGCTTCGTCGCCAACTTCCCCGCCACTCGCGAGGACACCGTGCCACTGAGGTAGGCCACGAAGATCAGGCTGATCAGAGACTGTGGAAGACCGAAAGGTGCTGCCTCGAGCCGGAATCCGAGGAAGTTGTAGACCGCGACGAATCCGCCCATCAGCAGGAAACCCTGGCCGTACAGTGCCAGCATCCCCGGCTCTCGGAGATTCACCCACAACCGACCGGGTAGGTCACCGATCTTGCTGTGCACGAGGGTGGTTCGCGGCCGCGGTGCCAACCACACGAACAGTCCTGCTGCCAACGCTGCGATGACCGACACCGTGAGGGTTCCGATTCGCCAATTGGTCTGTTCTGCAACGGGTCCTGAGACTATTCGCCCCAGCAGCCCACCGAGCGTCGTACCGGACACGTAGGTCGCCGCTGCCAGCGCGGTGTGATTGCGGTGCACCTCCTCGCTGAGATAGGCGATCGCGATGGCCGGAAGTCCGCCCAGCGCAGCACCTTCGAAGAACCGCAGGACCAGCAGCACCTCGAGAGAAGGCGACAGAGGCACCAGCAGACCCAGTGTCGTCGCGACGAGTATCGAGGCGGTCATCGCTCGAACGCGTCCGATTCGGTCGGCCGCTACCGACCACGGAATGACCGACACCGCAACGCCGACGGTCGCCAGGCCGACGGCGAGCGAGGACTGCGACGGGGTGATGTCGAGACTGGACGCGATCAGCGGCAGAATCCCCTGTACCGAGTAGAGCTGCGCGAACGTCGCCACTCCGGCGAACAGCAGCGCCAACACGAGACGCCGGTACTCGGTCGATCCCTTGGGATGCCCCTCCCACTCCAGGACCTCGGGCTGCGTCGTAGTCATGTCAAAGACGTTAGAAGCGCTCACGGTATACGTCCAATGCATGAGAGACCGACGATCGATACGTCAGCGATATGCTTCACCCATGCGCCGCGAGACCACCGAGCTGCTACCACTTCTGCCGACCCTGGTCGCGGTGGCGGACACCGAGCACATCACCGACGCCGCCCACGTCCTGGGAGTCCCGCAACCCACCGTCAGTCGGCAGGTCGCCCGCGCGTCGGCGATCCTCGGCGTCGACATCGTGGAACGACGGGGCCGCGGCATCGTGCTGACCAGTACCGGTCGCGTCCTCATCCCGTATCTGCAACGAGCCCTGAGCGACATCGATGCCGGTATCGACGCCATGACCGAGCACGACGCCCGAGCACGTGGCCGCATAGCCGTCGCGTTCCAGAACACACTCGGTGAGGACGTCGTGCCCGCACTGATCCGGCACTTTCGCGTCGACCATCCCGCGGTGACGTTCGATCTCGACCAAGGCGCACGCGCACGCTGCCTGGATCGCCTCGCAGACCGCACGTCCGACCTGGCGTTCGTGTCTTTGAGCGCCGAACACACCGACACGAATTCCTTCCAGCTGTACGACGAGCGGCTGATGCTGGTGGTCCCCGAACATCACCGCCTCGCGTCGCGGAAGACGGTCGATCTCGCAGACACCGCCGACGAGAACTACATCGCCATGGGTCACGGCTTCGGAATGCGATCCATCTGTGACGAGTTGTGGGCCGATGCCGGGTTCAGTCCGCGCATCGCGTTCGAGGGACAGGACACCCATACCGTGCGCGGACTCGTCGGCGCCGGCCTCGGCATCGCCATCCTGCCGCGGATACGTGCACACGGCGCCGAGGGTGGAACGGTCGACGTGGGACTCACCCAACCGGCTGCGCGCAGGCGAATCGGCATGGTGTGGGAGCCGGGAACGGACATGCCCCGCCAGGTGGCGGCCTTCCGCTCGATGGTGCAACGCAGTGGACGCACACTCGTGATTAGGTGAGTCGATGCAACTGGTTCTGGTACGGCACGCACTTCCGCGACGATCGGAGTCCTCGGCCGATCCCGATCTCGACGAACTGGGCGTCGAACAATCCCGCAGAGTGCCCAATGCGCTGGCACGCTTCACGGTGTCCCGAGTCGTGTCGAGTTCGCAGCAACGCGCGATCCGGACCGCGCAGCCACTCGCCGAACGGCTCGGGCTCGAGATCACAACCGACGACCGTCTGACCGAGTACGACCGGGACTTCGGCGGCTACGTCCCGATCGAGGCCGCGAAGACCGAATTTCGCGACGCCTACGACCGCATCAAGGCCGGTCACCTACCCGAGCAGGTCGACGAACAGGCCTTCCGCCGGCGAGTTCTCGCCGGAGTGGCCGATATCGTCTCGACCGCCGCGCACTCCGATACCGTCGTCCTCTTCGCTCACGGCGGCGTCGTCAACATGCTGTTGCAAGACATTCTGCAGACCCCGAAGGTGCTCGGATTTCCCATCGACTACTGCTCGGTGACGCGTGTGCTCTTCTCCCGCAGCGGTGCCCGATCGGTCTCGTCGGTCAACGAGACCGCCCACGTGTGGGACCTGTTGCCGCGCAACCGACAATCCACAGAGACCTCTTAAAGTCCCTGGTAGAGGGGCAGAACGGTCGCTGTGGATCGCTCCGAGTGGTCGGTGCGGCCGGCGGTGGCAGTTAGCCTCGAAGTCATCATGGGTGAAATGCGCATCTTCCGACGTCCTGCCGTTGCTCTCGTCGCACTGGCGTTCCCTCTGGTGGCTGTGGGTGCGTTCGCACTCGGCACCGGCTACGACCTGGGCGGAGAATCGACCACGACGACCGCCGTTGTCGCAGACACTCAGCAGGCCCCGGCCGAGGCACAGCAGACGGCCGATCCCCTGTCCAAGGCCAGGAGCAGCCTCAACAGCGCCTCGCTCCCGATCACCTTTCTCTCCAGCGGCATCGGTCAGCTGACCGAAGGCGGAACGCAGCTCAACGACGGCGTCGGCCAACTTGCCGACGGCATCACCCAGGCTCACGACGGAACCATTCAGCTCGCCGACGGGTTCGGCCAGTACCGCGACGGCATCGGCCAGCTCGGTGACGGCGCGTCGCAGATCAGCGGGGGTGTCGACCAGGTCGTCGACCAGCTCGCCGGATTCGGAGCTCTGCAGGCCGACTTCACGGCAAAGCTCGCCGCCACGGCAGACACGGTCGATCGCTTCCCGCATCCGGGGTCCGACGCGATTTCCGGCGAGATCCGCGGAGTGATCGACAACCTCAACACTCAGGCGTTCGGTCCCGATACGCTCGCTCAGCTGCAGACCCTCAAGGGTGGTGCTCAGCAGCTGTCGACCGAACTGAACGACCCCAACAGTCAGTTCCTCGGTGCCACCGCGCAGCTCGGCGACGCAACCGTGCAGTTGCGTGACGGACTCGGCCAGCTCGACGACGGCGGGCAGCAACTCAAGGCCGGCACCGATCAGCTCGTGACGTCGGTCAAACCCGTCGAGGGGATCGTCAACGGCATCGCCACCAATGTGCGCGACGCCTCCGCCGCCCTCCCGGCAAAGGCGGCCGCCACGACCGATGACGCCACCTCCGACCAGAACGTTGCAGCGACGGCGACGAGCACCGGTACCGGTGCCACCCCGTATCTGATCGCCGCCCTCGTGGCTCTCGGAGCTCTCGGCTGCGTCAGCCTCGTGCGGGTCCTGGGCAAGGACACCAAGCCGCGGTGGCTCGCCGTCGGAGCGGCCGTCGCCGCAGTGGGTGTCAGCGCCGCAGTCGCGTTCGCGTTCGCCACCGACGCCGCCCTCGGACCGGTGATCGGAGCCGGCGCGTTCCTCATCGTGTCGGCCGCGGCCTATCTGGCCACCGCAGGCGCAATTCAACGAGTCCTCGGTGCCGTCGTCGGGCAGATCGTCAACGTCGTCGCGCTGGTCGTCCAAGTCGTCGTCTGCGGCTTCGCGTACGCATCGACGGCACCGATCTGGGGAGACGTCGCAGCCTTCATGCCGATGAGCTACACCGCCGCCGGTGCCCGCATCATCGCGTCGGGAGAAATGAGCGGGACCGGGTGGCTGGCGATCGGTGCCACGGTGGCGCTGCTTGCCGTCTCGGCACTCGTGTACGTCAGCGCGCGGGCCGGCTCAGCCGATGGGCCGGAGCGGATGGATGGCGGGCGGGGCCGCGAGATGGGCACCGAATTCGCTTAGCGCCTGCTGCAGGTGCGGGGTCTGCATGTGGCCGTCGAGGTCCTCCTGCGACTTCCATACCTCGATGGTGATGAAGGTGCCCGGCTCGACCGCCGACTCGAACAACTTGTAGGAGACGTTGCCGCTCTCCTTGCGTGACTCGGCGACCAGAGCCACGAGCCCGTCGCGCACGGTGTCGATTGCGTCCGGCTTGGCGGTGATCGTCGCGACTACCTCGAGATCGTTGATCATGCGGAATCGGTTCCTTCGTTCGGCGAGACACACTCTTCCTCACCGAACGTACTCCCGACCCACCTAAGGTGAGGTGTCCACGCGGGAAGGGAAGAAGCAGTGAATCAGACGGCAACCGAGGATCGCGCCACGAAGAAGGAATGGCTCGGCCTCGCGGTACTGGTGGTGCCGATCCTCGTGGTCTCCATGGACATGTCGGTGCTGTATCTCGCGCTGCCCTTCATGACCGCCGATCTCGAACCCACCAGCAACCAGACCCTGTGGATCCTCGACATCTACGGATTTCTGCTGGCCGGTCTGCTGATCACCATGGGCTCACTCGGCGACCGTATCGGACGCCGGACCCTGCTGATGGTCGGCGCGGTGGTCTTCGGCGCGGCATCGCTTGCCGCGACGTTCTCCACCTCCCCCGAGATGCTGCTCGTCGCACGTGCACTGCTGGGAGTCGGCGGAGCCACCATTGCGCCGAGCACACTGTCGTTGATCCGCAACATGTTTCACAACCCTGCACAGCGCAAGGAAGCGATCGGCCTGTGGACAGCCGGTTTCGCAGGCGGCGCAGCAGTGGGCCCGGTTGTCGGAGGCGTTCTGCTGGAACACTTCTGGTGGGGTTCGGTCTTCCTGATCAACATCCCCATCATGGTCGTGCTCTTCGTTGCGGCCCCGCTACTGGTCCCCGAGTTCAAGGACAGCGACCCCGGAAAGTTCGACCCGATCAGCGTGATCCTCGCGATCTCGTCGATGCTCTCGATCGTGTTCGCCATCAAGCACGGGGCCCAGGACGGTATCGACGCCACGACGATCACCACCGCGATCCTCGGCCTGGCACTCGGCTTCGTGTTCGTCATCCGGCAACGCAAGGCATCGAACCCGCTCATCGACGTGACGCTCTTCGCCGAACGTGCTTTCAGCGCTGCAGTCGTCGTGCAATTTCTGGTCATCTTCTCCATGACCGGCTTCAGCCTGTTCGCCTCCCAGTACCTGCAGCTGGTTCTCGGACTCGGACCACTCCGCGCCGGATTGTGGTTGCTGATTCCCGCTGCCGCAGCGGCGGCCGGTGCCGTCACCGCACCGACGATGAGCAAGGTGATCCCCACCGGCACCATCATTTCGGCGGGCCTGCTGTCCATCGTATTCGGTTGCGTCGCACTGATATTCGTGCAATCCGACTCCGGCCTGCCGCTGCTGCTGACCGGAATGGCCCTGGTCACGTTCGGGATCGGAGCAGCATCGACTCTGAACTCCGACATCGTGCTGACCGCTGCGGCCCCCGAAAAGGCCGGGGCTGCATCGGCATTGTCGGAAACCGGGGCCGAGCTCGGCGGTGCCGTCGGCATCGCGATTCTCGGCACCATCGGCAGCACCGTCTATCGACACCGCATGGAGGACGCCATCCCGGCGGGCACACCGGCCGAGATCGCCGATCCGGCCCGCGAAACCATCGGCGGCGCAATAGCCGTGGCCGACTATCTGCCGGAGCCGTTCGCATCGCAGTTGACCGACGTCGCGCACTCGTCCTTCATCGACGGCTTCAACCTCGCCGCCGGCACGAGCGCCGTGCTGATGTTCGTCAGTGCCGTCGTCGTGTTCCTGCTGCTCCGTCGGGTTCCTGCTAGTACGTCGTAGTCAGACCGCGTCGGCGAGGTAACGCGCCAGCCACCGCGTCGCCGACACTCCGTCTCCGACGTCATAGGTCTGATATTCCTGGTGGATGCCCGAACGGTAGAAGGCCTCGATCTCCCGCTGACGCTGGGCGTTGGCCTGATCCGACAGCTGCCCCTGCAGTACGGGCAATCCACCGGACGCAGCGAGGTCGGCGATCAACGATTGTGCTTCCTGGGTGTACTGATCTGCGACGTCGGGCGCAGGGTTGGACGACACGGCGAGGAAGCCCGCGAGCCGCGCCACGTAGTCGTCCTTGGGCGTCGAGCAATACAGATCGCCGACGGCGCAGAACGTGCGCACCACCGGACTGACGTAGCCGAATCCGCCGACCCTGGGTCCACCGACGCCGGTACCCACCACAGGGGGACCGACCAGGGCGTCGGTGTCCGACCGCTTCGGGTCGGAGACGAGCCCGACCGCCACCACCTTGTCGGCCGGAACCACCCCGAGACCGGTTCCGATGGACGCGGCGAGATCACCGGCCGCGTCCGCTCCCTGGCTGTAACCGATGATGCCCAGTTTCGTTGCGCCGCAGCGATCCGCCATCGCCTTCAGCATGCCGCCTGCATTGGTGACGGCAGCAGCACGCGACTGCCCGTACACCTCGCCCTCCCACGGGAACGCGGTGGCGGGATAGGAAACGTACTCGGTGCGGATGTCGCCACCGAGACGATCGGTGACGTCGGTCAGCATCCCCGGCTTCGGGGCAGCACCGGAGCTGGTCTCCCACGTTCCCGGAATCGCTACGACGTACATCGAGGGACAACCGCCGGGATCGGCGACGGCGGGCGATGCCCCGACGATTAGACCGGACGCAACAGCTGCAGCGACGCCGACACCGGCGCAGAATTTCTTGACACTCATGGGGAGGGGGCCTCACTGGGTGATCGAACGCTTCTTGTGTTCGATCACCACAATGACAGCGGCCTGTGACCATCCGATGCCCACATGGTTAACGGACGTAACCGTGCGTCACACGGTTCGCCGCCACCCGTCGGGATCAATCGCCCCGTCGAGATCGGTCGCCCCCGTCGGGATCGGTCGCGCCCCCGTCGGGATCAATGCGGCTTTCAGTCGCTCAGAGTGCAACAAAGGGACATTGATCCCGAGGGGGTGCGCCGGAAAAAAACCTACCGCTGCGGCGCCTGGGTGGGCACGATCGGCGACGGCAGCGCGGTTGCTCCCTGCAGGAAGGTGTCGACGGCGGCCGCGCAGGAGCGGCCCTCGGCAATGGCCCACACGATGAGCGACTGACCGCGGCCCATGTCTCCGGCGACGAAGACGCCGGGCACGTTGGTGACCCACTCGTTGGTGCGTTCGACGTTTCCGCGCTGGTTGAAGTCGACGCCCAGGTCGGTCAGCAGACCGCCCTTGTCGGGTCCGACGAAGCCCATGGCGAGGAGCACGAGATCGGCTTCGAGCGTGAACTCGCTGCCTTCGATCTTCTCGAACTTGCCGGCCTTGAACTCGACCTCGCATGCTTCGAGTGCGGTGACCTTGCCGTTCTCACCGACGAAACGCTCGGTGTTGACGGAGAAGACGCGCTCGCCGCCTTCCTCGTGTGCGGACGCGACGCGGTACATCAGCGGGTACGTCGGCCACGGGGTGGAGGTGGCGCGCTCCTCGGGCGGACGCGCCATGATCTCGAACTGGTGGACGCTTGCCGCGCCCTGACGGTGCGAGGTGCCCAGGCAGTCCGCCCCGGTGTCGCCGCCGCCGATGATGACGACCTTCTTGCCCTCGGCACTGACCGGCGGCTGCTCGAAGTCGCCCTGCTGGACGCGGTTGGCGTGCGGCAGGAACTCCATGGCCTGGTAGATGCCGTCGAGTTCGCGACCCTCGATGGGTAGGTCGCGCCAGGCGGTGGCACCGCCGGACAGCACGACCGCGTCGAACTGCTCACGCAGTTCATCGGCCGAGATGTCCACGCCCACATCGACACCCGTGCGGAAGACGGTGCCCTCGGCCTCCATCTGCGCGAGCCGACGATCGATGTGACGCTTCTCCATCTTGAACTCGGGAATGCCGTAGCGCAGCAGCCCGCCGATGCGATCGGCACGCTCGAACACCGTGACGGTGTGGCCGGCGCGGGTGAGCTGCTGCGCTGCAGCAAGTCCCGCTGGTCCGGAGCCGACGACGGCGACGGTCTTGCCGGTCAGGTGCGTCGGGTAGACCGGCGTGACCCAGCCTTCCTCGAAGGCCTTGTCGATGATCTCGACCTCGACCTGCTTGATGGTCACCGGATCCTGGTTGATGCCCAGGACACATGCCGCCTCGCACGGAGCGGGGCACAACCGTCCGGTGAATTCCGGAAAGTTGTTGGTGGCGTGCAGGCGATCGATGCTGTCGCGCCAGCGATCCTTGAACACCAGGTCGTTCCACTCGGGAATCAGGTTCCCGAGGGGACAACCGTTGTGGCAGAACGGAATGCCACAGTCCATGCATCGGCTGGCCTGGGTGCGCAGAGTGTCCTTCGAGAAGTCCTCGTAGACCTCTTTCCAGTCCATCAGGCGCAGATCGACGGGCCGCCGCTTGGGTACTTCGCGAACCGTGTTCTTCAAAAATCCCTGTGGGTCACCCACGAGCTGCCTCCATGATCGCTTCGTCCACGTCCGCGCCGTTCTTCTCGGCTTCGGAGATGGCCAGCAGTACCTTCTTGTAGTCGCGAGGCATGACCTTCACGAAATGGTTCACCTGCTGTGACCAATCCGCGAGGATCCGCTCGGCCACCTCGGAGCCGGTCTGCTCCTGGTGACGGGTGACGATGTCCTTCAACCAGGTGAATTCGTCGCCCTCGAGCTCGTCGATGTCGACCAGCTCGGTGTTGAGGTTGGCCTCGAACGTCTTGTTCGGATCGAAGATGAACGCAACGCCGCCGGACATGCCGGCACCGAAGTTTCGTCCCGTCGTGCCGAGGATGACGACCTTGCCGCCGGTCATGTACTCGCAGCCGTGATCGCCGACGCCTTCGACGACAGCAACGGCACCGGAGTTACGAACCGCGAACCGCTCGCCGACGACGCCGCGGATCAGGGCTTCACCGCTGGTGGCACCGAACAGGAACACGTTGCCGCCGATGATGTTGTCCTCGGCCACGAATCCCTTCGGAGCGTTCAGCGACGGCCGCAGCACGAGATGTCCACCGGACAAGCCCTTGCCGACGAAGTCGTTGGCGTCTCCGTTGAGGCGCAACGTCATACCGGAGGGCACGAATGCACCGAAACTGTTGCCGGCCGAGCCGGTGAACGTGATCTCGATGGTGTCGTCCGGGAGGCCGACGCCGCCGTATGCCTTGGTCACCTCGTGTCCGAGCATCGTGCCGACGGTGCGGTTGACGTTGGTGATCTTGGACTCGAACGCGACCTTCTCGCCCTTGTCCAACGCATTGCGGCTGGCCGAAATCAGCTGCTGATCGAGGGCCTTGTCGAGACCGTGATCCTGAACGCCTGTGTTGTACAGGTTCTGGTTCATGAACGCCGATTCGACCTCTTCGAGGATCGGCGACAGATCGAGCTTCGACGCCTTCCAGTGCTCCTTGGCCGCGGTCGTGTCGAGCAGACCGACCTGGCCGACGGCTTCGTCGAGCGTGCGGAAGCCGAGCTCGGCCATGAGCTCACGCACCTCTTCGGCGATGAACATGAAGAAGTTCTCGACGAACTCGGGCTTGCCCGCAAAACGCTTGCGCAGCAACGGGTTCTGTGTCGCAACACCGACGGGGCAGGTATCGAGGTGGCAGACGCGCATCATGATGCAGCCCGACACGACGAGCGGAGCGGTGGCGAAACCGAACTCCTCGCCGCCGAGCAGAGCAGCGACCATGACGTCGCGGCCGGTCTTGAGCTGGCCGTCCACCTGCACGACGATGCGATCGCGAAGACCGTTGAGCAGCAACGTCTGCTGGGTCTCGGCCAAGCCGAGCTCCCACGGTCCACCTGCGTGCTTGACCGACGTCAGCGGCGTGGCGCCGGTGCCGCCGTCGTGGCCCGAGATGAGCACCACGTCCGCGTGCGCCTTGGACACACCCGCCGCAACGGTGCCGACTCCGACCTCGGAGACCAGCTTGACGTGAATACGAGCCGACGGGTTCGCGTTCTTCAGGTCGTGGATCAGCTGCGCGAGATCCTCGATCGAGTAGATGTCGTGGTGCGGCGGCGGCGAGATCAGACCGACACCCGGCGTGGAGTGCCGAACCTCGGCGACCCACGGGTACACCTTGTGAGCCGGAAGCTGGCCGCCCTCACCGGGCTTGGCTCCCTGCGCCATCTTGATCTGGATGTCGGTGCAGTTGGTCAAGTAGTGCGAGGTGACGCCGAAACGTCCCGACGCGACCTGCTTGATGGCACTGCGTCGCCAATCGCCGTTCTCGTCCGGCTCGAAGCGCGAGACGTCCTCGCCGCCCTCACCGGAATTCGAGCGTCCGCCGAGACGGTTCATCGCGATGGCGAGGGTCTCGTGTGCCTCGGCCGAGATGGAGCCGTAGCTCATCGCGCCCGTGGAGAAACGCTTGACGATCTCGCTTGCCGGCTCGACCTCGTCGATCGAAATAGCCTGTCGCTCTTCGGTCTTGAAGCGGAACAGACCGCGCAGCGACGCGAGCCGCTCGGACTGGTCGTCGACCATCTTCGTGTATTCCTTGAAGATGTCGTACTGACCGGTGCGGGTGGAGTGCTGCAGCTTGAAGACGGTGTCGGGGTTGAAGAGGTGGTACTCCCCTTCCCGACGCCACTGGTACTCGCCGCCCGTCTCGAGCTCACGGTGTGCGCGTTCCTGACGGTTGTCGAGGTACGCGACGCCATGTCGCGCTGCGACGTCGTCGGCGACCTGATCGAGATCGATACCGCCGAGATGGCTGTTTAGCCCGGTGAAGTACTCGTCGACCAGTTCCTGCGACAGGCCGATGACCTGGAACAGCTGGGCTCCGGTGTACGACGCGAGAGTCGAGATGCCCATCTTGGACATCACCTTCAGCACGCCCTTGCCTGCAGCCTTGATGTAGTTGCCGACGGCCTTGTCGAAGTCGATGCCGGTGAGGGCACCGCGCTCGATCATGTCCTCGATCGACTCGAAAGCCATGTACGGATTGACCGCTGCCGCACCGAATCCGATGAGCAGAGCCATGTGGTGGACCTCGCGGGCGTCACCGGCTTCGATGATCAGACCCACCTTGGTGCGCGTCTTCTCACGAACGAGATGGTGGTGCACTGCCGAGGTGAGGAGCAACGACGGGATCGGAGCGAGCTTCTCACTGGACTCTCGGTCGGAGAGCACGATGATCCGCGCCCCGCCCGAAATGGCAGCGGAAACCTGAGCGCGGATGGCCTCCAACGCCTTTCGGAGACCTTCACCGCCCTCGGCAACCGGGTACAGGCCACGCACGACCACCGAGCGCAGCTCTTCCTGCGTGCCCTCGTCGTTGATGTGGACGAGCTTGGCGAGGTCGTCGTTGTGCAGGATCGGCTGGGGCAGCACGATCTGCTTGCAGCCATCGGCGCCCGGGTTGAGCAGATCGCCCTCGGGACCGATGGTGCCGCCGAGGCTGGTGACGATCTCTTCACGGATCGCGTCGAGCGGCGGGTTGGTGACCTGGGCGAACAGCTGCGAGAAGTAGTCGAACAACATCCGCGGACGTGCCGACAGCACGGCGATCGGGGTGTCGGTACCCATCGAACCGATGGCCTCGGCACCGGACTTCGCCATCGGCGAGACCAGCACGTTCAGTTCCTCGGTGGTGTATCCGAAGATCTGCTGGCGGATCAGCACGCGATCGTGCGGCATGTGCACGTGCGGCCGCTCGGGTAGATCGTCGATCGACGTCAGGCCCTCGTCGAGCCACTGCTGGTAAGGGTGTTCGGCGGCGAGCTCGTCCTTGATCTCGTCGTCGGAGACGATGCGGCCCTGTGCGGTGTCCACCAGGAACATCCGGCCCGGCTGCAGACGCACCTTGCGGACGACCTTGGACGGGTCGATGTCCAGCACGCCGACCTCGGAAGCCATGACGACCAAGCCGTCGTCGGTGACCCACAGGCGGCTGGGGCGAAGACCGTTGCGGTCCAGAACTGCGCCGATGACGGTGCCGTCGGTGAAGCACACCGAGGCCGGTCCGTCCCAGGGCTCCATCAACGAGGAGTGGTACTTGTAGAACGCCCGACGCGCGGGGTCCATGGATTCGTGCCGCTCCCAGGCCTCGGGAATCATCATCAGCACGGCATGCGGCAGGCTGCGGCCGCCGAGGTGCAGCAGTTCGAGCACCTCGTCGAAACGTGCTGTGTCACTGGCTCCGTGGGTGACGACGGGGAAGATCTTCTCGAGCGCTTCCGAGCCACCGAACACGTCGGAGGTGATGAGGGCCTCGCGGGCGCGCATCCAGTTCTCGTTGCCGGTCGCGGTGTTGATTTCACCGTTGTGTGCGACCCGGCGGAACGGGTGGGCCAACGGCCACGACGGAAACGTGTTGGTCGAGAAACGCGAATGCACGAGTCCCAGTGCACTTTCGACGCGCTCGTCCTGCAGGTCGAGGTAGAAGCCCTTGAGCTGGGGCGTGGTCAGCATGCCCTTGTAGACGAACGTCTGCGAGGACAGTGACGGGAAGTACACGGTCTCGCGACCGGGGCCGTCCTTGCCTGCGCCCTCTTCACCCAACTCGTGTTCGACGCGCTTGCGAATGACGAAGGCACGACGCTCGAGTTCGAGGTCGGTGATCGCCGCGTCGGGAGCGGAGAAGAACAACTGACGGAACGTCGGCATCGCGTCGCGCGCCAACGCGCCCAAGGAGGAGTCGTCGGTGGGCACCTCACGCCATCCGAGGACGGTCATGCCTTCGCTCTCGACGATGCGCTCGACACCCTCGCACGCGCGTGCGGCGTCGCTGCGGCCCTGCGGCAGGAATGCGACACCTGTTGCGTAGGCACCGGGTGCGGGGAGCTCGAAATCTACGACGGCGCGGAAGAACGCGTCCGGTACCTGGATCAGAATGCCCGCACCGTCGCCGGTGTTCGGTTCGGAGCCCGCGGCACCGCGGTGCTCGAGGTTGACCAGTGCGGTGATCGCCTTCTCGACGATGTCGCGACTGCGGCGACCGTGCATGTCCACCACGAATGCGACACCACAGGAGTCGTGTTCGTTGACGGGATCGTAGAGGCCTTGCGGGCCCGGAGTGTGCTTCATACCTAGCCTTCGGATAAGTCCAGCCTTGAAACTCGTCGGCGACGGTGTGGTGTAACCGGCTGCTCGAACGGCCTGCGGTGCGTCCTCGCCGTTGAAGCAGCACCTGTCGATCTTCCACGCTTTCCTCTGCACGGGCGGGTGGGCTCGTGGTAGAAAAGTGAAGGTCTCGACGGATCAGGCCGTGGTGAGGCCGATCCAATTACGAACGATAAGTCAGTACCAGGGTGCTCTCGCAAATAAGGTAAGCCTACTTCGGGCTCTCACCTGCGATTTTCCACCGAATCGACGGGGTCCGGAATCCGGCTCTGCATCGACACGTCGACATCGTTGTCGAACTACACGAATGTAAGGCATCACCCGCGCTCACACGCCGGGGTTCGAAGAAACTACTGGCCGCAGCGATCGAGATCAGCTGCGGCCAGTGTGGTGGGCGGAGGGGGACTTGAACCCCCACGTCCCGAAGGACACTGGCACCTGAAGCCAGCGCGTCTGCCATTCCGCCACCCGCCCGGGTGACGGCGAGAACACTAACACGCACCCCGCCGTGCTCGAAAATCGCCGTCTCGAGCTGCCCCGAGCAACCGGCGGCACAGCGTTGCTGTCGGCCGCACCGTATATCATGCTTGCAGCGCGACTTCGTGATGACACGCGGCCGTCGCACCGTTGTAGGCAACAGGCACCACAGGGTGGAAGAACACAGTGAGAGGAGGGGTCACGATGGGCATCGTTCAGCGTTTCGAACGCAAGCTGCAGAGCGCTGTCGGCGACGTCTTCGCCCGCGTGTTCGGCGGCGGCGTCGTACCGGCCGAAGTCGAGGCGGCGCTGCAACAGGAGGCGTCCGATCTCGTTCGCCCCTTGGACGGCGGTCATTACCTGGCACCCAACAACTACGTGATCACGATCAACAGCTCGGATCACGAGGAACTTGCCGGTGATCGCGAGCTCACGGTCAAGGCTTTCTCGCGTCACCTGGACGATTACATCCGTGATCAGGGGTGGCAGACCTACGGTGACGTGGTGGTTCGCTTCGAACCGTCGCCCACCCTTCACACCGGACAGTTCCGGGCCAGTGGCTCGGTCGATCCCGATGTGGGACGATCGGCGATTGCTGCGCAGAACAGCTCTGTTCAGCAGAACGCGTCGGCACAGCCAGCCCGTCCCGTCCCTTCAGCCACGCAGCGACCGACTGCCCCACCGATGTCGATACCAGGAGCCGGCCCCATGACGCAGAACCCAGGCTACGACCCGCAGCGCGACCCCGCGGACGGACATCGTCCGGATCCGCGCGCGCGCAACGGATACGCCGGTGGCCAGGATCCCCGCTACGCGGCGCGTGAGCAGAACGGATACGACGGGCAGGGTTACGCGCCCGCCGATCGAGATCAGCGCTACGACCAGCAGCCGTACAACGCCCAGGGCTACGAGAACCAGGGCTACGACGAGCAGCCGTACGCCCAGCACGGCCAGGCCTACAGCGCCGCCGGCGGCCCGGAGCAGGGATACGACCAGGCCTACGGAGCACCCAACGGTCAGGAGCAGGGTTACGACGCCCAGGGCTACGACCGAGCGGGCTACAACGCGCAGGGTTACGACGCTCAGGGCTACAACGCCCAGGGTTACGACGCGCAGGGCTACAACGGTGCCGGTTACGACTACAACGGTGGCGAGCAGGGCGGTGCCTACAGCGAGGCTCCCTATCAGGAGCAGGCGTACGGCGAGCCCGCCGGCCGCTATGCCGAGCCGCAGGGTGCCGGTTACCCACAGCAGGGCTACCAGCAGCCCGCCTACGACTACCCGCCTGCCCAAGCGCCCTACGGCCGCGGCTACCCCCAGGGTGCCGGTGATCGCGGGGACGGCTACGGCTACGACCAGCCGGCGTCCTACGCAGGTCAGCCCCAGGCGCTCGCCGCGACCCTTCAGCTCGAGGACGGCAGCGGCCGCTACTTCCAGCTCCGGGACGGACAGAACATCATCGGGCGCGGCCAGGACGCCCAGTTCCGCCTCCCCGACACCGGAGTGTCACGCCGACACATCGAGATTCGCTGGGACGGCCGAGTGGCCATGCTGTCCGATCTGGGATCCACCAACGGAACCACCGTCAACGGTGCACCCGTCCAGGATTGGCAACTGGCCGACGGCGACGTGATCCGCGCCGGTCACTCCGAGATTCTGGTCCGGATCGTCTGATCACCGGAGTGGCCCGGCCGACCGAGATGTTCGTCTTCTCGACTCGCAGGTTCGCCCACCCGTATGTCGTCCACACGAGCGACTGCACCCTATGATGCTGCGAGACAACCATGTCTGTCGCGCCGCCGCGTCGGATTGTGGGGGATGCAGGTCCGATCGCGAAGGAGGAGGTGAATCGTCGTGCAGGGATTGATTCTGCAACTGACCAGGGCAGGTTTTCTGCTCCTGTTGTGGTTCTTCGTCTGGGCCGTTCTTCGGACGCTGCGCAGTGACATCTATGCCGCAGCCGGTATGCGTGTGCCCGCCCGCTACTCCGGTGGCTCGAAGGTGCTCCCGTCGTTCAACAAGCAGAAGGTGGCGAAGTACCTCGTGGTGACCCAGGGCGGCCTCGCCGGCACGCGCATCTCGCTCGGCACTCAGCCGGTTCTGATCGGACGCGCAGACGATTCGACTCTCGTTCTGACAGACGACTATTCGTCCACCAGGCACGCTCGCCTCTCGCCTCGCGGCGGAGATTGGTACGTCGAAGACCTGGGCTCGACCAACGGCACCTACCTCGATCGAGCCAAGGTCACCACCGCTGTACGCGTTCCACTGGGAACTCCGGTTCGCGTCGGCAAGACCGTGATCGAGTTGCGCCCGTGACCCTTGTTCTCCGCTACGCCGCCCGCAGCGATCGCGGTCTCGTTCGCTCCAACAACGAGGACTCCGTCTACGCAGGTGCGCGACTGTTGGCTCTTGCCGACGGCATGGGCGGTCACGCCGCAGGCGAAGTGGCCTCGCAGTTGATGATCGCCGCGCTGGCGCACCTCGACGACGACGAACCGGGCGAGGATCTGCTCGGCAAACTCGAAGCCGCCACCCGCGAGGGCAACGCCTCCATCGCCGACCAGGTGGAAGACGAGCCCGAACTCGACGGCATGGGAACCACGCTGACCGCAATCCTGTTCGCGGGCAAGCGAATGGGTCTGGTGCACATCGGTGACTCGCGTGCCTACATGCTGCGCGACGGCTCGCTCACTCAGATCACCCGCGACGATACGTTCGTCCAGTCACTGGTCGACGAAGGCCGCATCACCGCCGAACAGGCGCACACGCACCCGCAACGCTCACTGATCATGAGGGCGCTGACCGGTAACGAGATCGAGCCGACGCTCACCGTCCGCGAGGTCCGTGCCGGCGACCGCTACCTGTTGTGCTCCGACGGTTTGTCGGATGTCGTGAGCGACGAAACCATCGAGAACACCCTCGCCGAGGGTGAGACGGGGCCGTGCGCCGACCGCCTCATCGAACTAGCCCTGCGCAGCGGTGGCCCGGACAACGTCACCGTCGTCGTCGCCGACGTCATCGACCTCGACTACGGCCAGAGCCACCCGATTCTCGGCGGCGCAGCCAGCACCGAGGACGAAGAAGACGCTCCGCCGCCGAACACTGCAGCGGGCCGCGCCGCCGCCATGCGTCCCCCGCGCACGACGCCCAAGCGCGTGACCGCTCCCGTGGTGACACCGGAGAAGAAGTCGCACAAACTGCGGTGGTCGCTGATCGCGCTGACCCTGATCGTGTTGGCCGGAATCGGTGTAGTGGTTGCCAATTCGGTGATCAAGGGCAATTACTACGTCGGTGCCGACAACAGCAAGGTCACCGTGCTGCGCGGTCTCCCCGGTTCCGTTCTCGGGTACTCGTTGCAGAGCGTGGAATTGATCGGCTGCCTCGACGACAACGGTGGCGTCACATTGACTGCACCCGACGCCGCGCCGGCCGATTGCGTCCCGTTCGAGATCGACGACCTGTTGCCGGCCGCGCGCGAGCAGGTGACCGCAGGACTCCCGTCGGGCTCTCTCGACGACGCCCGCGGTCAGGTGCAACGGTTGGCCTCGGGAGACCTATTGGAGGTCTGCGAGACCGAGCCGGCAGTGACCACCACGGCCGCACCCGCCCCGACGACGACGATCATCCCGCCCCCCGGAGTTCCGTTGCCTCCGCCCGCGCCGGAGCCCGTTCCGGAAGCTGCCCCGACCACTACCGCCGTGCCGACACCGACCGTCGCGCAGATCCCAGGCCAGAACTGCAGGACCGGTACTCGATGAGTTCCAATCCGTCCGCAGGAGGCTCCTTTCCGAGTCCTCCCGGTGGGTTCGCTCCCGCACCGATCCAGTCGAATCGTCGCAATGTCGAATTGCTGCTGCTCGGTGCCGCGGTCCTGATCACCACCATCTCGTTGATCCTCGTCGAAGCCAGCCAGGAACAGACGATCACCTGGGACCTGGCCAAGTACGCGCTGGCCTACCTCGCACTGGTGACGGTGGCGCACTTGGCCGTACGACGGTTCGCCCCCTATGCGGATCCGCTGCTGCTGCCGATCGTCGCGCTGCTCAACGGTCTCGGCCTGGTGCTGATCCATCGACTGGACCTGGCCGATCAGCAACAGGCGCAGTACCTCGGCAACCCCATTCCCTCGCCCGACGCCAACCAGCAGGTGCTGTGGACGACGCTGGCCATCGCCGGCTTCGTGGCACTGCTGGTGCTGCTGCGCGACTACCGCACCCTGGCTCGCTACGGGTACACCCTCGGCCTGGCCGGCTTGATCCTTCTCGCCATTCCCGCGCTGCTGCCGTCGGCGTTCTCCGAGGTCAACGGATCCAAGATCTGGATTCGGTTGCCCGGCTTCAGTTTGCAGCCCGGTGAATTCGCCAAGATTCTGCTGCTGATCTTCTTCGCGTCACTGCTGGTGTCCAAGCGCGAACTGTTCACCACGGCAGGCAAACACTGGCTCGGCATGGACTTCCCGCGCGCTCGCGATCTCGGGCCCATCATCGTCGTGTGGATCGTCTCGGTCGCGGTGCTCGTGTTCGAGAAGGACCTGGGCACGTCGCTGCTGATCTTCAGCACCGTTCTGGTGATGATCTACATCGCCACCGAACGTGTCGGCTGGATCATCATCGGCAGCGGTCTGCTGATGGTCGGATTCTTCTTCGCCTACCAGGCGTTCAGCCACGTGCGCGTGCGGACACTGACCTGGCTGGACCCGTTCGCGGACTACAACGACACCGGCTACCAGATTTCCCAGTCGCTGTTCGGTCTGGCCACCGGTGGGCTCGCCGGCACCGGCCTCGGCAGCGGTCGCCCGTCGCAGGTTCCGTTCCCCAAGACCGACTTCATCATCGCCACCGTCGGCGAGGAACTCGGCCTCATCGGTTTGGCCGCAGTGCTGATCCTGTATCTGCTGTTCGTCATTCGCGGAATGCGTACTGCGCTCGCCGTCCGAGACAGCTTCGGCAAGTTGCTCGCCGCCGGGCTCTCGTTCACCGTCGCCGTCCAGCTGTTCGTCGTCGTCGGCGGCGTCACCAAACTCATCCCGCTGACCGGTCTGACCACCCCGTACATGTCGTACGGAGGATCCTCGTTGCTGGCGAACTACCTGTTGGTGGCCTTGCTGATCAAGATCTCCGACGCAGCGCGTGAGCCTGCGACCCCCAAGAAAAAGCCCGCTGTGGCCGCCCCGATCGCCGAGGCGCCGACCGAAATGGTGAAGCGCGCATGAACACTCCCCTACGCCGCGTCTCCATCGCCATCATGGTGATGGTGGTCGCCCTGCTCGCCAACGCGACCTACGTTCAGGTCATCAAGGCCGACGACCTGCGCACCGACCCACGGAACTCCCGCGTTCTGCTCGACGAGTACTCACGTCAACGCGGTCAGATCTCGGCGGGTGGCCAGGTTCTCGCATCGTCGGTTGCCACCGACGATCGCTACAAGTACCTGCGCACGTACCCGCAGAACTCGATCTCCCCCGCGAGCCCGCAGGCCAACGCCCCGATCACCGGCTTCTATTCGATGCTGTATTCGAGCACCGGTCTCGAACGCGCCGAGGACCCGGTACTCAACGGATCCGACGACCGGTTGTTCGGCGGACGCCTGTTCGACCTCATCTCCGGCCGGGATCCCCGCGGCGGCAACGTCGTCACCACCATCGACCCGGTCGTCCAACAGGTGGCGTACGACCAGCTGACCGCCAAGGGATACACCGGCTCCGTCGTGGCCCTCGACCCCGCCACCGGCAACATTCTCGCCATGGCCAGCACGCCGAGCTACGACCCCAACCTGCTGGCCAGCCACGACGGCAGCACCACGTCGACCGCGTGGGAGAACCTGAGCGACGATCCGGGCAAGCCGCTGGTGAACCGCGCGATCTCGCAGACCTACCCACCGGGATCGACGTTCAAGGTGATCACGACCGCCGCTGCGCTCCAAGCAGGCGCCACCCCGGACGATCAACTCACGGCCGCGTCGAACATCACCCTTCCTGGAACGTCGACGACGCTCGAGAACTACAACGGTTCGACGTGCGGAGGCGGTCAGACCGCCTCGCTACGTGAGGCGTTCGCACGGTCGTGCAACACCGCCTTCGTCGAACTCGGCATCGACACCGGCGCCGACAAGATGCGCGAGACCGCCGCCAAGTTCGGTATCGGAGAGGACACCAGCATCCCGCTCACCGTTGCCGACAGCACCATCGGATCCATCGACGACGACGCGGCTCTCGGCCAGTCCAGCATCGGTCAGCGCGACGTGGCGCTCACCCCGCTGCAGGACGCCGTCATCGCCGCGACCGTCGCCAACGGCGGTGTACGGATGGCTCCGAACCTGGTGCAGCAGTTGCAATCTCCCGACCTGTCGGACCTGTCCAGCTACCAACCCCAATCGATGGGTGAGGCGATCAGCTCCGACACGGCCGCGACCCTGACCGATCTGATGATCGGTTCCGAGAACAACACCAGCGGGGAAGGCAAGATCCCCGGGGTGCAGATCGCGTCGAAAACCGGTACCGCAGAACATGGTTCGGATCCTCGCAACACCCCGCCCCATGCGTGGTACATCGGTTTCGCACCGGCGAAGGACCCCAAGGTCGCCATCGCCGTCATCGTCGAGGACGGCGGAGATCGAGCCCTCGCCGCCACCGGCGGTTCGGTCGCAGCACCCATCGGCCGCGCCGTCATCGCCGCCGCATTGCAGGGGAGGTGAGCATCGGTGCCACTGAGTAACGGAGCCGTCATCGCGCAGCGCTACAGACTGCTGCGCCTCATCGCCACCGGCGGCATGGGACAGGTCTGGGAGGCGATGGACAATCGCCTCGACCGCCGTGTCGCCGTGAAGGTACTCAAAGCCGAGTTCTCCGAGGATCCGGAGTTCTTGCAGCGCTTCAGGTTCGAGGCCCGTACCACCGCTCAGCTGAACTACCCCGGAATCGCCGGGGTGTACGACTACGGCGAGACCCGCGATGGTGCAGGCGAATCGCTCGCCTACCTGGTGATGGAACTGGTCAACGGCGAACCCCTCAACGCAGTGCTGGGTCGCATGTCGCGCCTGCCGCTCGGCCATGCCCTCGACATGCTCGAACAAACCGGGCGCTCACTGCAGATCGCGCACACGGCAGGGGTCGTCCACCGCGACGTCAAGCCCGGCAACATCCTGATCACCCCCACCGGGCAGGTCAAGATCACCGACTTCGGCATCGCCAAGGCCGTCGACGCCTCCCCGGTCACCAAGACCGGAATGGTCATGGGCACCGCCCAGTACATCGCTCCCGAGCAAGCCCTCGGCGAAGAGGCGACCTCGGCATCCGACGTCTACTCACTCGGCGTCGTCGGATACGAAGTACTCGCGGGCACACGGCCTTTCGTGGGCGACGGTGCCTTGACCGTCGCCATGAAGCACGTCCGCGAAGCACCGGCGCCCATGCCGGTCGACCTACCGCCTGCCGTCCGTGAGCTCATCGAGATCACGATGGTCAAGGATCCGGCCGCCCGGTACGCCAACGGCGGCGAATTCGCCGACGCCGTCGCCGCAGTTCGGGCCGGCCGCCGGCCGCCGGCACCCGGCAACTCGCGCGGTACCGGAACCGGGAGAGTCATGATGCCCGGCGTCGTGCCCAGCCCGCAGCCGCCTCCGCCGTCGAGCACCCAGATGATGCCGACCTCGCAACGGGATTACCGGGGCCCGGCTACCGGCACTGCAGCTGCAGCGGTTCCCGAGCAGACCGGCATGTCCTCGGCACAGAAGGCGTTGGCCTGGGGCGGCGGCGCGCTCCTGCTGTTGGCCATCCTGATCGGCGGTTACGTACTGCTGACCGGTGGCAGGGACGACTCGCCGACACCGTTCGTGCAGCCCACGACCACCACGCAGCCGACGACCACGACCACAACGACCACCGAGCCGACGACCACCACCGAAGAAACCACGACCACCGAAGAAACCACGACCACCACCACGACGACCACGACCACCTCGGAGGAGCCGACGACCACCGAAGAGAGCACGACGACCTCGGCGCAGCCCACCCAGACGACGACTCGCAGGCCGCTGATCGAGATTCCGTTCCCGCAAGCACCACAAGGACAACGATGACGACTCCCCGTACGCTCTCCTCTCGCTACGAGCTGGGCGAGATACTCGGTTTCGGCGGTATGTCCGAGGTTCACCTCGCTCGGGACACCCGACTCGATCGTGACGTCGCCATCAAGGTTCTGCGCGCCGACCTCGCTCGCGACCCCACGTTCTACCTGAGATTCCGACGTGAGGCACAGAACGCTGCTGCGCTCAATCACCCCGCCATCGTCGCCGTCTACGACACCGGTGAAGCCGAGACCGAAGCCGGTCCGCTCCCGTTCATCGTCATGGAATACGTCGACGGCGACACCCTGCGCGACATCGTGCGCGCCGAAGGACCCATGGAGCCGCGTCGGGCCATGGAGGTCATCGCCGACGTCTGTGCTGCGCTCGATTTCAGCCACCGCAACGGCATCGTGCACCGCGACGTCAAACCCGCCAACATCATGATCAACAACGCCGGCGCGGTGAAGGTGATGGACTTCGGCATCGCCCGTGCCATCGCCGACTCGTCCTCGCCGATGACTCAGACTGCCGCCGTCATCGGAACCGCGCAGTACCTCTCGCCCGAGCAGGCCCGCGGGGAACAGGTCGATGCGCGTTCGGACGTCTACTCGCTCGGCTGCGTGCTGTTCGAGATCCTGACCGGCGAGCCGCCGTTCAAGGGGGATTCGCCGGTCGCCGTCGCCTACCAGCACGTCCGTGAAGACCCCCAGCTGCCGTCGCTGGTCAACGACACCGTCCCGCGCGAACTCGACTCGATCATCCTCAAGGCAATGGCCAAGAACCCGGCCAATCGCTACCAGAGCGCCGCCGAGATGCGTACCGACCTGGTCCGCGTTCTGGGTGGACAGCGCCCGAGTGCGCCCATGGTGATGAACGACGAGGATCGAACCACCATCCTCGGCTCCGTCGATTCCCGTCAGGCCGATTTCTCCGGCAAGGACAAGCCCGCCGCTACCGCGGCACCTCGGTCGTCACGCCACACGGAGGACTACGACGAACCGAAGAACCGCCGCGGCCTCAAGATCGCGTTGATCTCGGCGGCCGCGATCATCGTCGTCGCTATCGTCGGTGCCTTCCTGTGGTCGCTCGGTCCCGGTGCCGACCCCAAGACCGTCGCCGTGCCCACCGTCGTAGGACTGTCCGCAGACGAGGCACAGCGTCAACTCGAAGAAGCCGGCCTGCGAGTGAGCATCCAGGAGAAGCCCGACGCGGCGATTCCGGAAGGCTCGGCCATCGGCACCAATCCGGCGGCCGGATCACAGACCGAATCGCCGGGGAACATCCAGCTCGACGTGTCCTCGGGACCGCAGCAGGTGCAGGTTCCTCGACTGACCGGCCTCACCCAGCAGCAGGCGTCGGATGCACTGAACGAGGTGGGCCTCCAGCTCGATGCCACCGTCGCCCGTGCTCCGTCGTCACCCGAGAACCTCGACAAGGTCGTCGAGCAGAATCCGTCCTCGGGCGTGAGCATGAACGCGAACTCGCAGGTTCGCATCACCCTGGGCACCGGGCCGGCGCAGGTGCGGATGCCCGACGTCGTGGGGCAACTCGTGAACGTGGCGCAGCCGAACGTCGAGGGAGCCGGACTGCGCGTCCAGGTGCAGAACATCGACTCGGGACAGCCGACGGGTCAGGTCGTCTCCACAGACCCCGTGGGCGGCACCAATGTCACCGAGAACACCGTGGTCACGCTGCGCGTGTCGAACGGCGACAAGATCCCCATGCCCGACCTCGCCGGTCTGACCGAGGCACAGGCGTTGGCCGCGCTGCAGTCGGCCGGCTGGACGGGCACGGCAGCGGAACTGACGGCGACAAGGGAAGCGACGCTGGATCCGTTGATGGTCGGGCGAGTGGTGAATCAGACGCAGCCGGCAGGGTCCGAGATCAGCAAGTCCGACACCGTCACGATCAGCATCGGTGCCCTGGGTATCCCCGGGCGTTAGCGATCAGGCGAAGGCCTCGGCGACCTGCGCCTCCAGGGTTCCCACCAAACCGGAATCGGTGGGCATACCGCACACTGCGAGCCAGTTGGCCAGCATCCGGTGCCCGCCCTCGGTGAGGATGGACTCCGGATGGAACTGCACGCCGTGAATGGGTAGCTCGGTGTGCCTCATGGCCATCACCAGACCGGATTCGGTACGGCCGATGATCTCGAGCTCCGCGGGGATGGTGTCCTCGCGGACGGTCAGCGAGTGATAGCGGGTGGCCGTGAACGGCTCGCCCATCCCCTCCAGTACACCGACGCCGGTGTGATGGACGAGGCTGGTCTTACCGTGCAGCAGCTCCGGGGCCTTCTCGACCGTGGCGCCGAACGCGGCTCCGATGGCCTGATGGCCCAGACAGACACCGAGCAGCGGGGTTTTGGCCCGCGCGCTCGCCGAGACCAGGTCCATCGTGGCCCCGGCGCGCTGCGGGGTTCCCGGGCCCGGGCTGAGCAGAATGCCGTCGAACTCCGCGGCGACAGCGTCGCGATCGGCGAGTCGCTCGTCGTCGTTGCGCCACACCTCGACCTCGGCGTTCAACTGGCCCAGGTACTGGACGAGGTTGAAGACGAAGCTGTCGTAGTTGTCGACGACGAGAATGCGCATGTCGACAGCGTACTCAGCGCGGCTCCGCGAAACGCATGCGCACCGATTCGGTGTACGCCGGAACCGAGAGGTTCTGATAGGCTGCGACCTCGTAGCGGAGGCCATAGCGCAACGCATACTGCTCGTACAGCCGCACCCCGGGCTCGTTGTCCAGCGCCGCCCGCAGTCGATCCGGGTCGCCGAGAGCCGTCATCACGTACGGCGGACTGTACGTCCGGCCGCCCAGTAGCAGCGTGTTCCCGATACACCGCGGTGCCGACGACGCCACCAGACGCTGATCCTGCATCGCCATCGCCGACGCACCACCGGCCCACAGGGCGTTGAGGACACTCTGCACGTCGACCTGATGAACCACCAGGTCGTCCGGAGACGCGTCGGACGCATACGACCCGTCGGGACCGCGTGGAGCGTCGGCCATCGTCACCGTCAACCCCGTGCCGGACGCCTCCTCCCGGCCCGCCGCGTCCGAGAGGGCGTCGACCCGGGCCAACGCGTCGGCCACCTCGGAGTCGCCCGCCGCCGTACGCTGCTGGAGGAGATCGACCTGCTGCTCCAGCGCATCTCTACTGCGCAGCGCATCGTCGCTGCTTCGCTGGGCCGAATCGACCAAATCGGCGAGCCGTGTCGTGTCACCGCCCCGCAACTCGTTGCCGTCCGAAGCATGCCTCGTGGTTCCGAGCAGCAGACCGACCACAGCGCACACCGCCACAGCGAGCACCCACCATCGGGTCTCGGAGGAATCGGTCGATCGTCGTCTCACAGAGTGCTCGCCACTGTTCGGTAGGTCGGTGCTGCGCTGATCTGAGTTAGCGTGTACTACAAACCGGGTGGATGACCGCCACGGCTCTCCGGGAGACAATAACCTGGGGATGCACGCAACTCGATCGATCCACAGGTTGTCACCGTCAGTTGTCCACAGGCACGGCGCACGCCGATGACCGTCAAGAACACGAAGAGGACGCAATGCCGAAGTCGAAGGTACGGAAGAAGAACGACTACACGATCAACCCGGCCAACCGCACGCCGGTAAAGGTCAACGCCGGCCCGTCGCCGGTCTGGTACGTGGTCCTGATGCTCGGATTCATGCTGGTAGGGCTGCTGTGGCTGATTGTGTACTACCTGGCCCAGGAAGACATCTCGTTCATCGGCAACCTCGGTGCGTACAACTTCCTCATCGGATTCGGCTTCATGGTCGTCGGCCTCGTCATGACCATGCGATGGCGCTGAGAGCCGGCCGAGTTACACCCATGTCATTCATCCCCAATGTGGATAAACCCTGTGGATAACTTTCCCGACCATCCACAGGGTGTGTACGAGCACCGATGGGCGACGCCCGCCATAGCCGTCGGAGCGCTGGTGGCAGGCGGTATCGCACTCGCCATCGGTGCCGTCCTCGCCTCCTCGGACGCCGCCGGAACCTTCCTGGTCGGACTCGCCGCCGTCGGAACCTGGGTAATGGCAGCCCTCGCGGCCGCACAACGCCCCCGACTCGCCATCACACCCGACGGCTCCATGGTGATGAAACGACTCACCGGCACACGTACGTACTCGCGCGCCGACATCGTCCAAATCAAAGTGGTCCGCTACCCGAGACTGGGACGACGAGTGCCGATGCTCGAACTGGACGTCCGCGCACCCGACGAGGACGACGATCGACTCATCATCTTCGGTCGATGGGACCTGGGAGCCGACCCACGCGACGTGTTCGAGGTACTCGACACCTACGGTCTGGTGCCGCCGAACAACTGACCGCCCACCGTCCCCGACCCCCTCCGGGGGTACTCAATGTGACGTTCAGTGGCCTTTTCGGGGGTCAATGGCACATCTGGTGGACCAGTGAGCCGTCGCAAAGCCGCCGGACACCAGCCGGCAGCCCATGGTGATTGCCGAGCACGCGATCGGCATCACCGGGAGTCAATGTGACGTCCAGTGGCCTTTTCGGGGGTCAATGGCACATTTAGTGGATTTCAGAAGCCCATCTGCGCGCGGAGGTCGAGGACTCGGACCGCGATGGTGCCCAGGGCAATCAGGGCTACTGCGGCCACGGAGAGCCAGGCGAGGGATATCCCGGCACGAGGCTGCGCGCCGTTGCGGTTGGGTAGGAACACCAATCCGGCGGTGGCTGCCGCTCCGGCGACCAATCCGCCCATGTGACCCCACAGCGAGATGCTGGGGATGGAGATGCTGATGAAGATGTTCAGCGCGATCACGATCAGGACCGGGGTCGGGGAGCGCTTGAGTCGCAGCAGAATGACGGCCTGTGCGCCGAGCAATCCGAATACGGCACCCGACGCGCCGGCGGTGGCGGCGACGGGGTTCTCGAACAGCAGGACCGATGCGCTGCCGCCGAGCAGCGACAGGAAGTAGACGGCGAGATAGCGGCTGCGGCCCAGCACCAGTTCGACGTCTCGGCCGATGATGTAGAGGGCGAACATGTTGACCAGCAGGTGAATAGGTCCTATGTGGATGAACCCACTGCTGAGGAGGCGCCACACATCGCCGTCCGCGACCAGCAGGCTGTTCAGTGCCCAGGCGTCGGCCAGCGAGGATCCGCGGAAATTGCTCAGGAGGTCGCCGGATTGAGCGGCGGTGATGCCGAAGATCACGACGTTGATCGCGATCAGCGCGAAGGTCAGGGGTGTCTTGGTGGAGCGTGTCATCGGCGCGCCGGCGACCGTACGCGCGGTCCGGACGTTCTTGTTGCCGTCGCGCACACAGTCGACACAGTGTTGCCCGACCGCCGCGGGCTGCAGGCACTGTGGGCACGCGGGCCGGCCGCATCGAGAGCAGGCCAGGCCGGTCGGGCGATCGGGATGTCTGACGCACACCGACTGGGGTGGGTTGGGCTGGTCGCCGTACGCGCCACCCCAGCCGGGGTTTGTCATCGTGTAATTCCTTCTACAACCGAATCAGGCGATGGTGATGCTGTTGATGACGACCTCTTCCACCGGGCGATCGCCGCGGCCGACCTGCGTGCTCGAGATGGCGTCGACGACCTTCTTGGACGCCTCGTCCGTGACCTCACCGAAAATGCTGTGCTTGCGGTTGAGGTGCGGGGTCTTGCCGGTGGTGATGAAGAACTGCGAGCCGTTGGTGCCGGGGCCTGCGTTGGCCATCGCCAGCAGGTACGGGCGGTCGAAGGAGAGCTCCGGGTGGAACTCGTCCTCGAACTTGTAGCCCGGTCCGCCGGTGCCGGTTCCGGTCGGGTCGCCGCCCTGGATCATGAAACCGTCGATGACGCGATGGAAGACTGCGCCGTCGTAGAACGGTCCGGTCTTGGCACCCGACGCGTTCTGCGTCGTGTATTCCTTCGACCCGTCCGCGAGACCGACGAAGTTCGCGACGGTCTTGGGGGCGTGATTGCCGAACAGTTCGATGACGATGTCGCCGCGGTTGGTGTGCAGCGTTGCCGTTTGGGTCTTGTTTGGTGAAGTCACGCTCACCATCGTGCCATCTCGAGCGACCGGGTAGTTCACAGGTGGTGTATCGGGAGGGTCGATCGGGGCGCTGTTGTGGAACAGTGAGGGCATGACGAGCACAACGAAAACCGAGCGGGTTCACTCCTCCACCGGTACGGCGGCGTCGACGCTGCTCGGTGCCGCTTCCGTCGTGAGCAAGGGCCCTGCCGGAGTGGGCCTGTTGCTCGCCAAGCGCGGCTACGGTCTGGCGCGTAAGCAGGCTGCGCAGCGTCGCGCGGCGACTGCCGAGCGAATTGCCCGGGCCGATCTGACCAAGGCAGCTATCACGACTGATCGGACGCCGGGAAACAAGCGTCGCGTACTGGCGCTCGGAGCTGCCGCTGTCGTCGTCGGAGGTGTCGTGTCCTACCTCAGCCGTCGCCGCCACGAGGTGCCGCCGCCCGCAGATACGCCGCCCAGCCTGGTCGATTACGAAGACGAGTCGACGTCACAGGTATAGAAGCTTCTGTAGTAGATCGAACAGGCCCGGCCGGGGCCTGGTTTCTGCATCGTCACCCCGGCCGGCGACGACCAGCGCGACGTTGTGTTCGACGCTCGAACCGTCCGTGAGGTAGTCGCCGTGACCTGTTGTGCCCGGACGCCCGTCGCCCTCGTCGGTCGCCAGTTGGGTCACTCCATCGAGTGTGCCGGGATCGCGACCGAAGGCACCGATGTCGGCAACGATGTCCCCGCGCGCCTCCGCCGCGAAAATGTGACCGTCGGGAACCTGTAGGTCGGTCACACTGTCGGTGCCGAGGCCAGGTGATCCGAGGGCCACGAACTCGTCGACGCCGGTGCTTTCGTGCAGGGCAGCGGCTGCGGTCAATGATCCGTACGAGTGTGCGAGCACCGACAGATGTGGATCGTTCGACCGGGCCGCATCGAGGCCCTCCAGAAAGGGCACCAATCGCGTCGCCCCTGCGTGCGCTGCTGCATCGGATACGACGGTCCGATCGGGATCGAGCAGGCCCCATCCCAGCTGTGGTGCCTGGTAGTTCATCCACGTCACGGCTGCGACGGTGGGCGGCGGATCCTCCGAAAATGTCTGCTCCACAGCATTTTTGAGATTTTCCAGGTCGCCGTCGTAACGTACCGCGTCTCCGTGGACGGTCGAGCCGAGGCCGGGTACGAACACCGCCACGTGTGTTGCCGTGTCGACGTCACCCACCGCGATCGCGGCAGTGGTCTCTGCATACGTCGAATTGTCCAGCGCCAACAGTTGCCTGTCACCCTGCGCCAGAATGCTCTCGATCGCGTCGAGCGAACTCAACCGCGTTCGCGTCTGTTCCAAGCCGGCGTCAGCATCACTGAAAAGTCCTCCGAAAATGTTGTCCTGCAATTGGTTTCCGAGTTCACCCGCCACAGCCTGCAGTCGGACGCGCTCACTGGCCAGTACACGGCGGTTCGCGGAATCTCGAACTCGACCCGGTAATCCGTCGAGATTGCCGATGAGAGCCGGGTGCTCGACGAGCAGTCGAGTGCGCTCGGCGGGCGAGAGTGCGCTCCAGAACGCCGCATTCGTGGCCGGGCTCCCATCGACCGGCACTTCCGATACCCCTGCTGTTCTCACGCTCCCCGGTGAGATGTCGCCGGCGAGGCGTCGGGCAAGGTCGTCGTCGAACGCGGTCGCGGCTCGCATCAGTTGGGTGATGCGTTCGGCCAACTCGGTGCAACGGCGACGGCGATCGCGAATGGTCGACAACAAGTTTTGCTGCGCAACCGAATACGACGTCAGCACGTCGGTCACCGAACCGTCGCGTCGAATATCGAAGTGCTCGCACGCGGCGTTCGATTCCAGAGCGGTCAGCGCCGAGACGAGTCCGGCCATGTCGATGGCCGCCGGAGCGGTGCACAGCGCTACCCGCAGTAGCTCCGTCGCACAGTCCCCCACCTGTGCACGGAGAGCTCCCATGGCATCTCGGTATGCCGTTGCCGCGGGGCCCTGCCATCCGTCGTCGACGACGGTCTCCAGCAGTGAGCTGTGCACGGCGGTCAATTCACGCCAACTGTGCATGAACTTATTCGAGACGGCGGTCAGCGCCTGACTGTCCCATGATCTGACGTCATCGAGCGTGACCATCGCAATCCCCCCGCAGAGTTGTCGTCGTACTCGACGAGTCAACGTCAGCGAGACGGTGCAGCGAGGAATCTATCCCCAGGCTGTGGATGAAATCTGGGGATGACGGGCATATCGGTGTATCGCTACACGATTCTGCGTACCGGCCCGCGATGTCCGTCGCCGGGCTCGGTGGGGCGAGACGCCTTCGGGGGACGACTCCGCTTGGCGCGGTACAGGTCTGCGTCTGCAGCGCGGTAGATTTCACCCCACCGGCGGCCGGCAGGCATACACGCCAGACCGACGCTCCACTCGGCTCGATGGGATCGGCGCAAGCCGTCGATGACCTGCCAGGCTTCGGCCTCGAGAACCCCTGGCATGAACAGGACGAATTCGTCTCCGCCGAGCCGGCCCAGAACATCCCGTTTCGTCAGTTGCCCCTTCCACGCCTTCGAGACGCGAGTGAGCAACACGTCGCCGGCAATGTGGCCGTACTCGTCGTTGATCTCCTTGAAGTTGTCGAGATCGAGCACCGCCAGACTCACCGTCAGACCACGAGCGGCGCACGCGGGCAACATCTTCTCGATCTTCGACTCGAAACCGAATCGATTGAGCAGGCCCGTCAACGCATCATGAGTGGCCGAATACCGCATTCGACGCGCGAACACCCCGAACACTTCCGTTGCGCCGACGATGCCCAGGGCGACCAGAATGTAGCTGATGAAGGGCGTGCCGTAAGGGGCGACAGCGGCACCCACGACCGCAGACACGGCCAGCACCGCAACCCATATTCCAGCGTCGCGCTCGGACCAGAACGCACCGATGTGCATGCCGAGGAACATCGCCGCTTGCACACAGATCAAGAACGCGGGCATCGTGTTACTACTGCCCAATGCACAGGCAAGCGCGCCCACCGACAGAGCGGTGGCGATCCCGACCGCATGCTTGGGACTCGGCGCTCCTGCCCGGGCGAGAACAACGATCGCCGCCGGCCCCAGAACCACTGCGAGCGCGGCGAAGAGCTGCTGCGGGTTGGACAGGTCCGACCACGATGCAATGCCGTTCGCGATGTAGAGAACCGTGGTCACCGCGGCGAATACCGCCAGCATCCGGCCGGACTCGTCGAACCTGAATCTGCTCACCAGCAGACACCGTCGACTACGCGTGACGCCTCACCGAGGCACGCAACGAACCGGACACCACCGCTCACGCGATTCCCCCCAGGCACCATCGGCCCTCCCCACGCACTACGACCATCGCCTCATCGGGCCCACCCGTGACCGGACTCTAACACCTCCGAGCTTCGATCACGACCCGCAGCAGCGATTCCGTAGCAGGTCAGGACGCTTTCTCGGCCCGCGCTGCCTCCCGCGCCAACAGGCGATCGCGTGATTCCTCGAACTTCGTCGCCTTCGCCTCGAGATCCTGGACGAATGCGGCCAGACGATCGCGATCGCGTTCGCCCTCACCACTGAAGTCGTTGCGCTCGAAGATGTTCCATTTCCGCAACACCGGCATCAGCACCTCGTCCAAATGCTGGCGGAGATCGTAGATCCCGTGCTTCGCCAGGATCATGGCGTTCTTGCGGAAGTTCGGCATGTTGAGTCCCGGCATCTGAAAGTCCGTCGCGACATCAGCGATGGCACGGACCATCTGGTCCGGGACCAGGTCGAGCGACGCCTCGCCGAGGTTCCGGTAGAAGATCATGTGCAAATTCTCGTCGGCGGCCACCCGGGCCAGCATTCGATCGGCGATCGGGTCACCACAGGCCAGACCCGTGTTGCGGTGGGACACGCGCGTCGCGAGCTCCTGGAACGTCACGTACGCCACCGAATGCAAGAAGTTGGAGCCGTCCATGGGGGCATCGACTCCGACCGTCATGTGGTGCATCCGAGCCCGCTCCAGCTCGACCGGGTCGACGGCGCGTGTGACGACCAGATAGTCGCGCATCACGATCCCGTGACGGTTCTCCTCCGCGGTCCAACGGCCCACCCAGGTGCCCCAGGCTCCGTCCAACGAGAAGTTGTCGGCCAGACCGCGGTGGTACGACGGCAGATTGTCTTCGGTCAACAGATTGGTGATCATCGCTGTGCGAGCCAACTCCGACAACGACGACTGCTCCAGCGACCAGTCCTCTCCGCCCATGGCCGCAAAATTGCGACCCAGATCCCACGGCACGTAATCATGCGGATGCCATTCCTTCGCCATCGACAGATGGCGATTCAGGTTGGCTTCCAACGTGCCGTCGAGTTCGGTCAACAGCTCTTCATGATCGAGAACACGCGTCATCTGTGGGGCTCCTCCGAGAAATATGAGACGCCCGAACCGAAGACCGATCCGAGACGCCGAGATCGAACGACGGCACACCCCCCTGCGGTGCGCCGTCGCGACCTGTCCCGTCGATCCGAGAACCGACGCTGCTGTACCCGAAGAACGCTAGGGACCGCGGACGTGATGCGAAACGAATCGAACAATGATCTGGATATCTGGGCACCGATCTCGACAGCGGTTGGTCCGAGTCACAACAGCGGTCGATGCATCCCTGCCACCCGGCGGGACTCGATGTCACGTTCGGTGGACTTTTCGGGGGTCAATGTCACATCTAGTGGACTTGGGGTGAGCGGCAGTCGAGTGGACTTGGGGTGAGCGGCAGTCGAGGGGGGACACGAAAAAGGACGCCCATCGGAATGGACGTCCTTTTGATTGTGGAGCCTAGGAGATTCGAACTCCTGACATCTGCCTTGCAAAGGCAGCGCTCTACCAACTGAGCTAAGGCCCCGGGTGTTGCTGTCGAACGTGCACGAACTTTACACGTTCTCTCCGAGCGATTGTCACCCGGTGGAGATGCTGTGCCAGACGCCTTCCGAGCTGCGCGTGGAGCGCACCTTCGATACTGTCAGCACTGCGATCACCACCGAAGCAACAAGAAGAAGGATTTTCACGTCCTGCCTCTTTTCGTTCGTTCGGTGTGGGCCTAGGAGGACTTGAACCTCCGACCTCTTCCTTATCAGGGAAGCGCTCTAACCGCCTGAGCTATAGGCCCTCGATACTGCTTCGGGCCGAAGAATTGCTCTCCTCGAACCGAGGGATGAGATTACCGTATCGGGCCGCTGTCTTCCAAAACGGCCCGATACGGCAGTCGTTCGTGCTGGTCAGTCGCGATCTGCCAGCGTCACTTCGACGCCGCCGACCAGGTCCGACGACAGGTTGTAGATGAAGGCCCCGATCGTGGTGAGTGCGGTGAACAGTACGACATTGATCACACCGATCACTGCGGCGTAGCCGAACACCTGACCGGCGCTGACGAGTCCGCCGTCGCCGGATTCGTTGACGATCTCGGTGAAGGCACTGTTGAGTCGGTCCCACACACCCATGCCGTCGAGCACGGCGTACAGCAGGCCGACGGCCACCATCCACACGAAGAACAGCGACACTGCGATGACCAGTGCGATCTTGAGCGTCGACCAAGGATCGATCTTACGAATCTGGATCGTCGCCCGCAGAGGATCGCCGTCCGCGCTGGGTACCGCCGTGATGGCGGTGGGGGCTGCGCGATCGGCTGCCGTCGGCTCGGGATGCCGGGTGGCGGACAGATCCGGCATGTCCTTCGCCAGATCCTTGCGCTCGATGTGCCGAGTCGGTCCGTCGATCACGGCCGCCTTCGACCGCGCTGCCTCGCGTCGTTCGGTCTTGTCCTCACCCGATTCACGCTCGCCCGATTCACGCTCACCCGATTCGCGCTGGCCCGGCGCTGCCGAGGCGGCTGCAGCTGCCGCTGTCGAACGATCGAACTCACCTGTTGCCGGCAGTGCGGTGCCGCGCCCGGACAGGTTCGTCTGAGGTTGGTTCTGGGGCTGCTGACGGTCGTCGGGCCCCTGCTGTGCCGGACGCTGGCCGGGGCCGCGCTGCCAGGGCGGAGTGCCGGAACCGCCCTGCGGGCCGTCTCCGCGTTGAGTCGGTATCGCCTGGGTCGGTGCCGGAGCCTTCGACTCGGCCGACCCCTCGGCGACCGGCGCAGCGTCATTTGCGGGACGCGGCGGCGATGCGGGACCGGACGGTCCCTGACCCTGCGGCGGCTGGCCGTTGGCGGGGCGACCGCCGTCGGCGTTTGCGGTACCCGGCTCACCGGGCCGACCGTTGGCCGCCTGGGGCGGGCGAGACTGAGCCGGTCCCTGCGGTGCCGGTCCCTGCTGAGGTGCTCGCGGCGGCGGTCCCTGAGGTGCCGGCTGACCCTGAGAACCCGGCTGACCCTGCGGTGCCGGTGGGCGCTGCGGCGGCGGTCCCTGCGTCGGACGAGGCGGGCCGGCCGGACCACCTTGTGCCGGGCGTGCCGGTGGCCGAGCACCCTGCTGCGGTGCCGGTCCTCGCCCGGCCGCGGGTGCCGGACGCGTCGCCGGCTGGGGGCGACTTCCCGGTCGGGCACCTTCTGGAGGTGCCGGACGCGATGGCTGCTCGGTCTGCGCAGCGTCCCTGCTGTCCGGTCCACCCGTGGGGCCGGGCCTGCTGCCAGGCCGGTTGGGAGTGCTCACTTACGACTCCTTCGGTGCATCGTCTTCGGGACCTGCTGCGTCCGGTTCGATCTCGTCGGCGTTGCGCGCTATCGCGAGCAGTGTGTCGCCTTCACCGAGATTCATCAACCGCACGCCCTTGGTCTGTCGGCCGGCTTTCCGAACCTGCTTGGCAGCGGTCCGGATGACGCCACCACTGGACGTGATGGCATACAGCTCGTCCTCGTCGTCGACGATGAGAGCTCCCACCAGCGTGCCACGCTTGGGGTCGTACTGGATTGTCAGTACTCCCTTTCCGCCGCGGCCCTGCTGCGGGTAGTCCTCCATCGCGGTGCGCTTGGAATAACCGCCCGACGTCGCGACCAGCAGGAACTTGTTCTCGCTGACCACGTTGAGCGAGAGCAGCTCGTCTTCGCCGTTGAAGCGCATGCCCTGGACACCGGAGGTGGCGCGGCCCATGGGTCGCAGTACCTCGTCGGTGGCAGAGAATCGGATCGATTGGCCTTGAGCCGAGACGAGCAGCAGGTCGTCGTCGGACGACGCCAGAACTGCCCCGACCAACTCGTCCTCACCGCGGAGGTTGACAGCCACGATGCCGCCGCTGCGGTTGGAGTCGAAGTCGGTCAGACGCGACTTCTTGACCAGACCGCCCTTGGTGGCGAGCACCAGGTAGGGAGCATCTTCGTAGGTCTTGATCTGGATGACCTGCGCGATGCGTTCGTCGGGCTGGAACGCCAGCAGGTTCGCGACGTGCTGTCCGCGCGCTGTGCGGTTGGCCTCGGGCAGCTCGTACGCCTTGGCCCGGTAGACGCGTCCCTTGGTGGTGAAGAACAGGATCCAGTCGTGCGTCGAGCAGACGAAGAACTTGCTGACGATGTCGTCCTGCTTGAGGCCTGCTCCCTGCACGCCCTTGCCGCCGCGCTTCTGCGACCGGTACAGATCGGTTCTGGTGCGCTTGGCGTATCCGGTCTCGGTGATCGTGACGACCACGTTCTCCCGGGCGATCAGATCTTCGTCGTTGACGTCGCCGTCGGCAGCGATGATGCGCGTGCGACGGTCGTCGCCGAACTTCTCGACGATCTCGGCCAGCTCGTCTCGCACGATCTGACGCTGACGCTCCGGCTTGGCCAGAATGTCCTGCAGGTCGGCGATGGTGCGTTCGAGTTCGGCCAACTCGTCGATGATCTTTTGGCGCTCGAGGGCTGCGAGGCGCCGCAGCTGCATGTCGAGAATTGCCTGCGCCTGGATCTCGTCGATGTCGAGCAGATCGATCAAGCCCTGCTTGGCGAGATCGACCGTCTGCGACGCACGGATGAGGGCGATGACCTCGTCCAACGCGTCGAGCGCCTTCACGAGGCCGCGCAGAATGTGGGCCCGCTCCTCGGCTCTGCGCAGGCGGTACCGCGTACGACGAACGATGACGTCGAGTTGGTGAGTGACGTAGTACCGGATCATCTGATCGAGCCGCAGGGTGCGCGGCACGCCGTCGACGATCGAGAGCATGTTGGCACCGAAGCTGGTCTGCAGCTGCGAGTGCTTGTAGAGGTTGTTGAGCACGACCTTGGCGACGGCGTCGCGCTTGATCGTCACGACGATGCGCATACCGACGCGGTCCGAGGACTCGTCGTCGATCTTCGAGATTCCGGACAACTTGCCGTCGCGGACCTGCTCGGCGATCGAGGTGATCAGGTTGTCGGGGTTGACCTGGAAGGGCAGTTCGGTGATGACGATCGTCGTGCGACCGTTGGAGTCCTCCTCGATCTCGACGACGCCGCGCATGCGGATCGAACCGCGGCCGGTCGAGTACGCATCCTGAATTCCCTGGCCGCCGACGATGAGTCCGTGGGTGGGGAAGTCGGGACCCTTGACGCGTTCCATGCAGGCCGCGAGAGTCGCTTCCTCGTCGGCCTCGAAGTTGTCGAGAGCCCAGAACACCGCGTCGCCGAGTTCACGCAGGTTGTGCGGCGGAATGTTGGTGGCCATACCGACGGCGATACCGTTGGAGCCGTTCATTAACAGGTTCGGCACACGCGACGGAAGTACCGTCGGCTCTTGGGTTTTGCCGTCGTAGTTGGGGATGAAGTCGACGGTTTCCTCGTCGATGTCGCGCAGCATCTCCATGGCGAGCGGGGTCAGACGCGCTTCGGTGTATCGCATGGCGGCGGCACCGTCGTTGCCGCGGGAGCCGAAGTTGCCCTGGCCGTCGACCAGTGGGTACCGCATCGACCACGGCTGAGCCAGACGCACGAGCGCGTCGTAGATCGAGGTGTCGCCGTGGGGGTGGTAGTTACCCATCGTTTCGGCAACGGGCCGTGCGGATTTCACGTAACTACGGTCGGGACGGAAGCCCGAGTCGTACATCGCGTACAGCACACGTCGGTGCACCGGCTTGAGACCGTCGCGGACCTCGGGAAGCGCGCGGCCGACGATGACGCTCATCGCGTAATCGATGTAGCTGCGCTGCATTTCCTGCTGGATGTCGACCGGATCGATCCGGTCGCCGCCCTCGGCGTTGGTGGTCGAGCCCGGCGGGGGCCCGACCGGCGGTTCGGTGATGTCAGACATAGAAGATCTCCTCGAAAACGGTCGTCGGACGCACCGACACTGAGTGCGGTGCGTCCGAGAAACGACTAAACGTCAAGAAAGCGAACATCTTTCGCGTTACGCGCGATGAAGCTTCGGCGGGCGGACACGTCCTCGCCCATCAGGACGCTGAACAGTTCGTCCGCGGCCGCGGCATCGTCGAGAGTGACCAGACGAAGAACTCGCACTGCCGGGTCCATCGTGGTTTCCCACAGCTCCTTGGCGTTCATCTCGCCGAGGCCTTTGTAGCGCTGGACGCCGTCCTCGACGTTGATCTTGCGCTTGTTGGCGATACCGGCCTCGAGCAGACCGTCGCGCTCGCGGTCGGAGTACGCGAAATCCGGTTCGCCGCGGCTCCACTTGAGCTTGTACAGCGGCGGCATGGCCAGGTAGACGTGACCGTTCTCGATCAGCGGCCGCATGAACCGGAACAGCAGGGTCATCAGCAGGGTGGAGATGTGCTGGCCGTCGACGTCGGCGTCGGCCATCAGCACGATCTTGTGATAGCGCAGCTTGGCGATGTCGAACTCGTCGTGAATGCCGGTGCCGAACGCGGTGATGATCGACTGGACCTCGTTGTTCTTGAGGACGCGGTCGATGCGGGCCTTCTCGACGTTGATGATCTTTCCGCGCAGCGGCAGGATCGCCTGGAACATCGAGTCACGGCCGGATTTGGCCGAGCCGCCGGCGGAGTCGCCCTCCACGATGTAGATCTCGGACTTGCTCGGATCGTTCGAGCGGCAGTCTGCGAGCTTGCCGGGCAAGCCACCGATATCGGTTGCGCTCTTGCGCCGCACCAACTCTCGCGCCTTACGCGCGGCCATGCGGGCCTGCGCGGACGAGACCGCCTTGTTGATGATGGTCTTGGCATCGGCCGGGTTGGACTCGAACCAGTGCGAGAGGTGCTCGTTGCACGCCTTCTGCACGAACGAGCGAATCTCGGTGTTGCCGAGCTTGGTCTTGGTCTGTCCCTCGAACTGGGGCTCCCCGACTCGCACCGAGATGACGGCGGCGAGGCCTTCGCGGATGTCGTCGCCGGTGAGCTTGACGTCCTTTTCCTTGACCAGTTTCTTCTCGATGGCGTACTTGTTCACCGTCGACGTCAGCGCAGTACGGAAACCCTCTTCGTGGGTACCGCCCTCGTGCGTGTTGATCGTGTTGGCGAAGGTATGCACCGATTCGGAGTAGCCGGCGTTCCACTGCATCGCGATCTCGACCTCGTGGCCCTCACCCTTGCCGGTGAAGCCGACGACCGAGTTGTGAATCGCGGTCTTGGTGCGGTTGATGTGCTTGACGAAGTCCACCAGACCGTCGGGGTAGTGGTACGTCCGCTTACGAACCTTGGCCGGCTTCGCGTTGGCGGCGTCGGCCTGCTCTTCCTCGGCGGTTTTCGGTGCCTCGGCGGTCTCGCCGAGTTCTTCCTCGGTCGCGTCGGTGGCCGCGACTCGCTCGTCGGTGAAGTTGATGGTCAGTCCCTTGTTGAGGAACGCCATCTCCTGCAGGCGACGGTGCACGGTCTCGAAGCTGTAATCGAGGGTCTCGAAGATCTTGCCGTCGGCCCAGAACCGGACCGTGGTGCCGGTCTCCGTGGTGTCGCCGACGGTCTCGAGTGGGCCGGGCTTGGCGTAGTCGTAGGTCTGCTTGTAGCGGTGACCGTCACGCGCGATCTGCAGTTCGACCTTGGTCGAGAGTGCGTTCACGACGGAGATACCGACGCCGTGCAGACCGCCGGAGACGGCGTAGGAGTCGGAGTCGAACTTGCCACCGGCGTGCAGCTGGGTCATGACGACCTCGACGGTGGGAACACCGGAGGAGTGCATGGCGACGGGGATGCCGCGGCCGTCGTCCTTGACCTCGACGCTGCCGTCTTCGTGGATGGTGACGTCGACGGTGGAGGCGTAGCCGGCCATGGCCTCGTCGACGGAGTTGTCGACGACCTCCCAGATCAGGTGGTGCAGGCCTCGTTCACCGGTGGAACCGATGTACATACCGGGCCTCTTACGGACTGCTTCCAGGCCCTCGAGGACCGTGATGGACGAAGCGCCGTAATCCTTGCTGTTCTCACTGTTACCTGACTTCTGGGCAGCCACGGTTAGCTGGTTCTCCTTCTACGCGTCCACTACCCCGCTCACACCTGCTGTAGGTGCTACCGCAGGGTCGGCACGGTCGTTTCCGCCGTGCTCGGTCCATGCGTTTGTTCCGGGCTTGATGTCGTACCGGTCCATAGTACTGGGTGGCTGCGACAGCATGGGGACGATGACACCCCTAAAAGGCCCCTGATTGCTTCACAGGCGCATTTTCTCGACATCGGACGACAAAGATGAAGGGTAAAACCGGCGATTCGGCTACAGATCTAGGACGATCCGTTCTCCGTCCGACCGCGAGACACAGATCAACATCTCGTGCCGCTGCTCCTCGGTCGTCAACCGATTCTCTCGATGCTGCGGTGTTCCGCTGAGCACTCGCACCCGGCACGTGCCGCAGAAACCCTGCTGACACGAGTACGCGACATCCGGCCTGATGCGTCGAATGGCATGCAGCGCAGTCTCTTCCGCACCGACCGACAGAATTTCGCCGGAATCGACGAGCTGCACCTCGAATTCCGTCCCGTTCTTCACCGGCGGCGGTGAGAAGCGCTCGAAGTGCAGATGCGTGGCCGGGAGGGCGTCGAACGAGGCGCGAACGAGGTCGATCATCGGCGGCGGACCACATACGTAGACCGAACCGCCGGGGGCCGTCGAGCCCAACAGATCCATGCTCGACGGCATGCCGTCCACGTCGTCGGTGCGCACGGTGACCCGGGCGGGATCCCAGCCCTCGATCTCGTCGAGAAACGGCATCGACTCGCGGGAGCGGCCGCAGTAGACGAGGTGCCAGTCCATGCCCAGATCGTGGGCACGGCGCACCATCGAGATGATCGCGGTGATGCCGATTCCACCGGCTACGAATACTGCCTGTTCGGACGGTACGAACGGAAACCCGTTGCGCGGCCCCCTGATCGACACCGCAGTGCCGACCGTCAGCGCGTGCATCTCTGGAGATCCGCCGCCGCCGTCCGGCACGAGTCGTACTGCGATCGAGTACGTGTCGTCGCCGGGCAATCCGCACAGGGAGTACTGCCGTCGCCGACCGGACGGGAGGTAGAAATCCAAGTGCATTCCCGGTGCCCACGCCGGCAGAGCCGACCCGTCGGCGGCGGCGAAAGTCAGCTGGACGACCTGTTCGTCGATGCACAGAACGTCACGGGAGACCAGTGTCAGTTCTCGGGTACGCGCGACGGGAGGCGCCGCGAACGAGGCGTCGTACTCACCGTTGTCGAGGAGGGCGAACCACTTGTCCAGTGCATCGGTGACCAGCGAGACCGTCTGATCCGGCTCGTCACGCCCGTACAGATTCTGTGGAATCGTGCGGCCTACTCGGAACGAGTCGACCTTTCGAGCCATCGCGTCGAGCCTGCTCCGCAACGTGCGTTTGGTCATCGATCAGCGGACCGCGCCGCCGGCGAGGTGGCGAGATACTGCACGGCCTGGGCCGTCGAGCCTTCCTGAGACGGGTGATATGTGCTCTTGAAGTACCGCAGGGACGCCTTGACCATGGACATCGGCGTCGGAAACAGACCGGCCTTGGCGACCCGTCGGAATTCCCGGAACGACGGCGTGCGCTCCTTCGGCGACAGATGCGCCAACGTCGGATCCTGGCTCATGAGGTAGCGCACGCCGCGCGTCCAGAACCAGACGAGAGTGGGTGCAATGACCACGTAGGTACGGATACGCCGGGCCGGCCGAACGTCGAAGTAGCGCATCACCTCGTACGCCACCGAACGATGCTCCACTTCTTCGGCACCGTGCCACCGCAACAGATCGAGCATGACCGGATCGACGTCGGCTTCGTCGAGCTCCTTTGCATTGAGGACCCAGTCGCCGAGGAACGCGGTCAGATGCTCGGCGGCTGAGATCAAGGCCAGCCGCTCCACCAGGCTGTTCTGGCCGTGGCCCGAGCGATTGCCGAGTGCGCGTCCGAACAGGAACTTCATCTGGTCGACGTACGGATCGACATCGATGCCGTGGGCCCGAAGCTGATCGTGGACCTCGGTGTGGGCCTGTGCATGCATGGCTTCCTGGCCGATGAAGCCGATCACGTCGTCGCGCAACTGATCGTCGTGGATGAGCGGCAACGCCTCTTTGAACGTACGCACGAACCACTCCTCGCCCTCGGGCAGAAGCAGGTGCATCACGTTGATCAGATGGGTGGCCAGGGGATTGCCGTCCATATAGTGCAGCGGCAGAGTTTCCCAATCGAATTCGACGTTCCGAGCGTGCAGAACCACTCTGTCTTCGGGGGTCCCATCGACGTCGACCGCCGTTGTCGACGCCTTCTTCGTAGGTGCAGACACAACTTCTCCTCGTCCGATGGCCGCATGGAACAGTATTCGGTCCCCCGACCGTTGCGTGTCCCGAATCACGCTACGCATACCAACTGTCTCACAGCAACACTGCCCCCAACATCTGTTGAGGATCACCTGGACCAGGGGCTACGTCGAACGCGCATTGGGAACAGTCACTATCCGTAGGTGTCCCGCGGACCACGACCTTTGACATGGCGCTCGCCTTTTCGCCAGCTCTGCGTCGTCGGCCCGGTGATCCGAAGCGACGTCACCACACCGTGGCCCACCGCCGCCGCGATCTTCGCCAGAATCTGCGACTGCATCAATCGAAGCTGCGTCGCCCACGCAGTCGACTCGGCGGAGATACTGAGCACTCCGTCCTTGAGGCCGGTGGGGTCGGCGTGTGCCGAGATGTCCTCACCGACGACGCTGGGCCACCGCCCCAGCACGGCACCCTCGGATACCTTGGCCGACCAACCGCGTTTGGACGCGATCGAATTCGCCAGTGCGCCGAACGCCTGCGGATCTCGATCGTCGGGGCCCGCCCCCGACCAACCCCGTCGTCGACGCCCCCGCAGTGCCCGGACACCCCCGGTCGGTGACGAACGACCTTGACCGACCGACTTGCCGCTCGCCTTGGCCGCAGCCCGGGCATCTTCGAGGGCCCGCCGAGCAAGGTCGACGCCCTTCAACTCCGGCTGCTCATCCGGTGCCGATGAGTTCGTGTCGTCGCTCATGACACCTCACTCTCCGACGTCGACAGCTCGGTGATGGTCGAAATACGGCCTGCCGCACCGGAATCGGATCCCTGACGTGCCTCGACACCGTAGCGTCGTGCATCGAGTTCGGGTGGCACGTCCTCGGGAACCGCGGCGGTGATCAGTACCTGTTCCGCGTCGGCCGCGACCGCCGCCAGGGCCGTGCGCCGCTTGCGGTCGAGCTCGGCGAACACGTCGTCGAGCATCAGGACGGGGTCGGTCCCGTCCTCGCGCAGCAACGAAAAGGAGCCGAGCCGAAGAGAGAGTGCGTACGACCACGATTCACCGTGGCTGGCAAAGCCCTTGGTGGGTCGGTCGCCGAGCATCAGTTCCAGATCGTCTCGATGGGGCCCGACCAGACACACCCCACGTTCGATCTCTCGCTGCCTCATCACCGAAAGCTGGTGTAGAAAAGCAGCTTCCAGCACGTCGACGTCGTCGGACTCCGGTGCTCGGCCGGCATCGGAGAATTCCGGCGGCAGTGCCTCGGCGAGACTGCAGCGATAGGACAACGTGGCGAGCCGCGATTCCGGCGCGATCGACTCGTAGGCCTGCTGCACGAAGGGCATCAGCTCGTGTACCAAAGATATTCTGGCCGACAGCAATCGGGCACCGTGGGCAGCAAGATGGCCGTCCCAGACATCGAGCGTGGCCAGAGCGCTCGAGCCGTCGGTGGACGACGAGCCTCGGCGCAACGCCCCGCTGGCGGTCTTGAGCAGTGCCGACCGCTGACGCAGCACCTTGTCGTAATCTGCACGCACAGCGGCCATTCGAGGAATTCTGGTGGTGAGCAGCTCGTCCAGATACCGCCGGCGCTCGCTCGGGTCGCCGCGCACCAGAGACAGGTCCTCGGGTGCGAACAACACACTCTGGAGTACACCCAGAATTTCTCGTGGCCGACGCAGCGGAGACCTGTTCATCCTCGCCTTGTTCGCCTTGCCCTCGAGCAGTTCGACGTCGATGATCAACTCGCGTCCGTGGTTGACCACGGCGCTCCCGACGAACGCGGTGGACGCACCTGCCCTGATCATGGGCGCATCGGTCGAGACCCGGTGCGAGGACAGCGTCGACAGATAACCGAGTGATTCCAGCAGGTTGGTCTTACCGTGTCCGTTGGGCCCGACGAACACGGTCGATCCCGGGCCCAGGTCGACGATGACGTCGTCCCAGGACCGGAAATCGTGAAGTTGCAAAGACCGGACGAACACTTACTCGGTGTTCTTCGGCGCGGGTGCGCGCAGTGTCTCGTCCGCATCCGCCTTCTTGACGGCATGCCCGCCGAACTGGTTCCGCAACGCCGACACTGCCTTCATGGCAGGCGAATCTTCTTGTCGCGAAGCGAATCTCGCGAACAGAGCTGCGGAGATGACCGGGGCTGGTACGGCATGCCGAATGGCCTCCTCGACGGTCCATCGACCCTCGCCGGAGTCCTCGGTGTATCCCGAGATCTCACTGAACTCCGGATCCTGACCGAGTGCCTCGACCAACAGATCGAGCAGCCACGACCGCACGACGGTGCCCTTGCTCCAGGCCCGCAGGACGCCCTGCACGTCCTGCACCAATTCTTCGGCCTCGAGGATTTCGTAGCCCTCGGCGTACGCCTGCATCAGACCGTATTCGATGCCGTTGTGCACCATCTTCGAGTAATGCCCGGCACCGACAGGTCCGGCGTGGACGAATCCGTCCGCGCGTTCCCCTTCCGGACGCAGGGCGTCGAAGATCGGCATAGCGCGTGCAACGTGCTCGTCGTCGCCGCCGACCATCAGGCCGTAGCCGTTCTTCAATCCCCAGACACCGCCCGAAACTCCGGCATCGATGTACCCGATTCCCTTGGCGTCCAACAGTTCTGCGTTGGGCTTGTCATCGGTGAAACGTGAGTTTCCACCGTCGATCACCAGGTCGCCCGGTTCGAGAACATCCCCGAGCCCAATGATGGTGTCCCGGGTGATCTGGCCGGAGGGCACCATCACCCACACCACTCGGGGAGCGGTGAGGGATTCCGCGAGACCGGCGAGTGACGGGGTGTCCGTCACCTCGGGCCTCGGGTCGTAACCGATGACCTCGTGGCCGTGCTCGCGCAGCCGCTCGCGCATGTTGAAGCCCATTTTTCCGAGACCGACCAAGCCCAGCTGCATGAGGAAGCGTCCTTGTCTGTGTCAGGTGTAATTCCGGTCGAGCGGGAGTGGAGCCGGCGGAACGACTCGTACGATCCCGCAACTTCAACAGTAACCAGGCAGGATCAGCCCGGCAGCCTGACCGGCATCAACAGATAGGTGTATTGGGACTGAGGCGCCGCGAACTTGCCGGAATCGTCGGGCACCAGCTCCTCGTCCGACGTCGGACGCAGCACTGCAGGCCGACTCGGAGTGGTGAAACCGAACGTGACCTTCTCGCTGTGCAAGGAGGACAGGCCGTCGATGAGGTACCCCGGGTTGAACGCGATGGTGAGCGCCTCGCCCTGGAAGTCGGCCGGCAGAGCTTCCTCGGCGCGGCCGGCATCGTCGCCGCCTGCCGAGAGCAGCACACCTTCGGCGTTGAATTCCAGACGCACCTGCGCACCGCGTTCGGCGACGAGTGCCACGCGCTTGATGGCCTCGACCAGCGGCGCGATCTCGAGTGTTGCGACGGCGGTGTGCTCTGCCGGGAGCAACTGACGGAACTTCGGGAATTCCGCATCGAGCAGACGAGTGGTCGTGCGGCGCCCGTCGCTGACGATTCCGAGCAAACCGTCGCTCCCGATGGAGGAACCCGAACCGAGAGCGAGCTCGACGGGCGAACCCGCGTTGCCGCCGAGAGTCTTGGCCGACTCGGACAGGGTCTTCGCCGGAATCAGCACTGCGGTGGTGGTGTCGGCGCCGGCGGGAGTCCAGTCGACCTCACGAACCGCCAACCGGAATCGGTCGGTCGCAGCCAGCACGACGTTGGTGCCGTCGATCTCGACACGGATACCGGTCAGCATGGGAAGCGTGTCGTCCTTGCCCGCCGCAATGGCGACCTGGGCAATGGCCTCGGAGAAGACATCACCGGCCAGCGAACCGGTGTTGCTGGGCAACTCGGGTAGCTGAGGATAGTCCTCGACCGGCATCGTCGGCAGCGAGAATTTTGCGCTTCCGCAGTTGACGAGAACACGAGTCCCGTCGACGGTGACGTCGACGGGCTTGTTCGGCAACGACTTGGTGATATCGGCAAGTAGCTTGCCCGACACCAGAACTCGTCCTGCGGTGGCCACTTCGGCCGACACCTTCACCTGGGCGGAGACCTCGTAATCGAAGCCCGAGACCGTCAGACCCTGTTCGTCAGCGGCGAGCAGAACGCCACCGAGAACGGGAACGGGCGGCCGGGACGGCAGGCTGCGGGCCACCCACGCCACGGAATCGGAAAAATCTTCACGAGCAACGCGAAACTTCAAACTTCCAAGCTCCATCGCTCGGCATTTCCTCTCGTTCGGGGCATTCGTGTGCACAGTCGAGCGGTGCGACCACGATCGTCGCGGCTCCAACCGATGCAACGACGAGTCTGGCACATCCAGCGCAAGCACACCGTATGCCCTTCGAGACGAAGTTGAAAGCTCGGGCGAGGCCGCGAAGGTCACCGATGCGGTCGTCGGAAGGGGGCTGTGAACGGATCGTTCCCCAACACCTGTTTTCAAAGAAGTTCTTTCAAGGAGAAAACAGAAGTATTAATAGGTCCTGTGCAATCTGTGCATGGAGCCCTCGCGACGCTGGTGGCTAGGCGTGGTGTCGTGGGGATGAACTCGGGACCAATCTGCGGTTGACGGACGGCTGCCTGTGGACCAATCGCATCGGTGCACAGGCGCCCACATTCCATCCCCAGAAGTCGACGGTTGTCCACATGGTTATCCACAGGTGTGAATCAATGGTCGACGGCTTCGAAATGTCATCCGATTCGGCCCAGAATCGGCCCGGATTCGGCGCGGAATCGACCCAGATTCGATCCGGAATCGACTGGAGATCGTGTTCGATCGACGCCCGAGTCGAACCGAAGCGGCAGCGATCACCGACGAAAACGGCGACGGCGCCGACCCCCGCGATGGGAATCGGCGCCGTCGCCGTCGTTGCCGAAGGACTGTGGAGCTATCGCTTCGAGCGCTGCTTGATACGCGCCGTCAACTCCTGGACCTGGTCGTAGACCTTGCGACGCTCGGTCATTTCCTTGCGAATCTTCTTGTCCGCGTACATCACCGTCGTGTGATCTCGGCCGAACGTCTGACCGATCTTCGGTAGTGACAGGTCGGTGAGCTCTCTGCAGAGGTACATCGCTATCTGCCTGGCCATGGCCAATGCCCGGGCCTTACCCGGCCCGCACAGGTCCTCGATGGAGGTGTCGAAGTATTCCGCGGTGACGGCCATGATCGTGGCCGCGTTGATCTCCAAGCTGGACGAATCGGGAATCAGGTCACGTAGGACGACCTCGGCGAGGGTGAGGTCGAGAGCCTGTCCGTTCAACGAGGCGAATGCCGTCACGCGAATGAGGGCGCCTTCGAGCTCGCGGATGTTGCGCTCGATGCGGCTGGCGATCAGCTCCAGGACGTCGTGCGGCACGTCGAGTCGGTCCATCCGAGCCTTCTTGCTCAGGATGGCGATTCGCGTCTCGAGCTCCGGTGGCTGGACGTCGGTGATCAGGCCCCACTCGAAGCGGGTACGCAGCCGCTCCTCGAGGGTCGCCAACTGTTTGGGTGGTCGGTCGGACGAGACGACGATCTGCTTGTTGGCGTTGTGCAGCGTGTTGAAGGTGTGGAAGAACTCTTCCTGGATACCTTCCTTGCCCTCGATGAACTGAATGTCGTCGACCAGCAGCACGTCGGTCTCCCGGTAGCGGCGCTTGAACGCCACCTTGCGGTCGTCACGGAGACTGTTGATGAAGTCGTTGGTGAATTCCTCGGTGGAGACGTACTTGACGCGCATGCCCGGGAACAGGCGCTGCGCGTAGTGCCCGGCCGCGTGCAGCAGGTGCGTCTTGCCCAGGCCCGACGCCCCCCACACGAACAACGGGTTGTACGCCCGGGCGGGTGCTTCGGCGATGGCGACCGCGGCGGCGTGCGCGAACCGGTTGGAGGCGCCGATCACGAACGTGTCGAAGGTGTACTTCGAGTTGAGGCTGTTGGCACCCGACGACGGTGGCGTCGACTCCGGTGGTTTGGTGAAGTACGTCGGCCACGAGTTCTGGACGCTGGCGAGGGCTTCCCGCTCGTCGTCCACTTCCTCGTAATCGGCGGTCTCGGAGTCCGACGGCTCGTCGTCTCTGCTGGTCAGGACGCGGCGCCGGTACGTCGGGGAACTCACGGCATCGGGATACGTCGAGCGCTCGGTTTCGAGCTTCTCGTCCTCGGGAGCGGAGATACGAACGCCGAGACCTTCGACACCCTGTCCCAGATGACGCCCCAGAGCTCCCAGGATGGGTTCGCGCAGGTCACGTTCGATCGCTTCCTGAGCGAAGGTCGACGGGACGGCGAGCAGAGCGAAGCCCTGAGTCAACGTGAGCGGTTTGACCAGCGCGAGCCAGGCCTTCTGGCCCTTGGTCAGCGGCGACCCACTGTGTCGGTCGGACGTCAGCTCCGCGACTACCTCGGGCCAGATGCGCGCAAGCGCATCCGGATCGTCGTTCACGTCGATCCCTCCGTCGTCGAGCTTGTAGGTCTCGCCGGACTCCGACAACCGATTCGGTGCGGCGTTTCGAACCCGCGCAACCGCGTCGTCGGATAGCGTCGTCGATCGTGCGCGTCCGCGGCCGAGACAAGGGTCCTTCGGTGGACCCCGCAAGGTACGAATATGCCACCTGAACTGTGTTTCCACACAATTATCCACAGGTGTGGATAAACGACACCGATGTGAGCCCAACCGTCACCGAGTGGCGTGGTATCACGTATACGACAGTCTGACCTGCGGCGATAGCCATTGTCAGTCGTTCGATCGCAGCAACCACCAGTTCCGCGGCGCCGCGGAACGACAGATATTGTCGACTCTTCGGCCCGTCCGAGGTCTCGCCGTCCGTGGCCTGTGTATGAATCGACGGGTCGGTCGATGTCGAGCGAGTTTGACCACCGGTGACTCGATCAGTACTCTCGAACAGTCACCCAATAGCGAGGTGGCCGATGCTTGCTGGCTGCTCACAGTCTGTCTTCACTCGGATTTCTCGCTCGGGAGGCTAGCGAGTTCATCCGAACTCGCTGAGAACCTTTACAGCAGGCGCCGACAGATCGGCGTCGTCGAATCTCGAGGAGTGTTGACCGTGGCCAAGGGCAAGCGGACGTTCCAGCCGAACAATCGCCGCCGCGCGCGCGTTCATGGCTTCCGTCTTCGTATGCGTACCCGTGCGGGTCGTGCAATCGTTTCCGCACGTCGCGGCAAGGGCCGCAAAGAACTCACAGCCTGATAACCGTTCGTCCGAAGCTTGGAGCTCGGGATGCTTCCTGAGCCGAATCGGCTACATCGCGCACGTGACTTCACCGTGGTGATGCGTCGAGGACGCCGAATGGGTAGATCGGACCTGGTCGTACACGCAGTTGCGCGTCACGAGCAGGACATCGCATCCACCGTTCATGGGCCACGTTTCGGATTGATCGTCAGCAAGGCAGTCGGGCCGGCCGTAACTCGTCATCGAGTTGCGCGCCGGCTTCGGCATATCTGTGCCGAGGTGATCGACGGGCTCGCGGTGAACACCGACGTGGTCATTCGAGCACTTCCGGGTGCTGCGCATGCATCCTCGGCAGATCTACACGTTCAACTGCGTTCAGGTTTGAAGAAGCTCGGTCTACTCGAAGCTCCGAAGGGTCCGCCGTCATGACATTCATGGGCAACCTTCGTTCCATTCCTGCTCGAACTCTCGTCTACTGCATCGTGTTGTACCGGACCTATGTGTCCCCGATGCGGCCCCCTACCTGTCGCTTCTCCCCCACCTGCAGTGAATACGCCATCGAGGCGCTCCAGGTGCACGGGATGCCGAAGGGCTCGCTCCTGGCAGTCGTCCGCCTCCTCAAATGTGCTCCCTGGCACTCTGGAGGCTGGGACCCGGTGCCCGAACCCGGTAGGTGGCGCGCAACCGTCACCGAGCTGACCGAAACCGAAGAACACCACGATCTCCTGCGAGTGGAAGAACAGAGGAGTACATAGAGCCGTGCTCGACTTCATTTACTACCCGGTTGCCTGGATTCTCTGGGTGTGGCACAAGGTGTTCGGCTTTGTGTTCCAGGATCCCAGCAATGGCTTCGCCTGGGCATTGTCCGTCGTCTTCCTCGTCTTCACCCTCCGGCTGATCCTGTACAAGCCCTTCGTCAAGCAGGTACGCACGACGCGGCAGATGCAGGAACTGCAGCCGCAGATCAAGGCGCTGCAGAAGAAGTACGGCAAAGACAAGCAAAAAATGGCCGTCGAGATGCAGAAGCTGCAGAAAGAACACGGCTTCAACCCACTGATGGGCTGCCTCCCCGTGCTGGCACAGGCACCCGTCTTCATCGGCCTGTTCCACGTGCTTCGCTCGTTCAACCGCACCGGCACCGGTTTCGGTCAGCTCGGGCTGACGCCCGAAGAGAATCGTGAGCTGTCGAACTACGCGTTCAACGTGTCCGATGTGCAGTCGTTCCTCGATGCTCGTCTGTTCGGTGCACCGATCTCGGCGTGGATCACGATGCCGCAGGATCAGCTCAACGCCTTCGCTGTGGGTCCGGGAGCAACAATTCCGTCCACATGGGTCATCGCGGCCGTATCCATCCCACTGATGATCATCGCGGCGATCATGACGCACCTGAACTCACGTGCGTCGGTCGCACGTCAGAGCGCTGCCGCAGCAGCAAACCCGCAGTCCGCGATCATGAACAAGCTTGCGCTGTACGTGTTCCCGCTGGGTGTCCTCGTCTTCGGCGCATTGCTTCCGATCGCCATCCTGCTGTACTGGGTCAGCAACAACACCTGGACCTACGCGCAGCAGCACCTGGTGTTCGGCAAGATCGACAAGGAAGAGGCCGCCAAGGTAGCGGCCGCCGTCGAGAAGCGCTCGGAGAATGCGCCCAAGCCAGGAGTGAAGCCGGTCTCGACCACCAAGCCCAAGCCCGGTGCTCGGCCGAAGCTCTCGAAGATGGCACCGACGGATGACGAATCCACTACCGATACTGCAAGTACCGGGACGGAATCTTCATCAGGGTCTACCACGCCGAACAAACCGCGACCGCAGGCGAACAGGAACAAGTCGACCAAGCGCAAGCGGCGCTGACCGACACGTCGAGAGAAGGACGAACATGGCAGCGCACGCCGAAGAAGCACAGAACGACGAAGTACGGAACGCAGCAGCTGGGGATGGAGTGGGTGACGTGATGGTCGAGACCGATCAGGTGAGTGCCGTCGAGACGGAGTCAGACGACGAAGCAACCGTCGACGACGCCGTACAGAAGACGCCGTCGGTCCCCACGAGTGTCGATGACGTTGCGGACTCGAATGAAGACGATTCGGATGAGGACGACGAAGACGACGAGGATTATTTGGTCGAGGAAGGCGAAATCGCCGGCGACTACCTCGAGCAGCTTTTGGACGTGCTCGACTTCGACGGAGACATCGACCTCGACGTGGAGGGTGATCGCGCGATCGTCAGCATCGACGGCGGAGACGATCTCGCCAAGCTCGTCGGTCGCAAGGGCGAGGTACTCGACGCTCTGCAGGAACTGACCCGTTTGGCTGTGCAGCAGTCGACGGGCGAGCGCAGCAAGCTGATGCTCGACGTCGCCGGGTGGCGTGCCAAGCGACGCACCGAGCTCGGGAACCTGGGTGCCGAAGCAGCACGTCGAGTACTCGAATCCGGAGAGCGTGAGGAACTGACTCCGATGACTCCGTTCGAGCGCAAGATCGTGCACGACGCAGTCGCCAAAATCGACGGCGTTGCGAGCGAAAGCACCGGCGTCGAACCCGCTCGACGGGTAGTCGTCGTCAAGACATAGCGACACTTTCGATAGTCGATGGCCCCCACTTCGGTGGGGGCCATCGTCGTTTGTGTTGAAAGCTTGGGCATGAATTGCACTGATGTAATTTGCCTTGGGTGTTGGCGATCGGATGGGCTCCGAGAGCGAAAAATAAAGGGCCCAGCGGTATCGGATGCTTTCGTCACTGTGACGGGTGGTTGCAGGGCGGCTCTGTCCGTGATTCCACGTGTTGGACGATGTTTCACGTGAAACGAACGCTGAGGCAGATGTCGATTGATAGATCGAGGTGGCTCGCCCTTGTGGCGGTCATACGCACGCCGATCATGCGACCGGATCCCGTTTGGTCGACAGCCGATGATCGAGGAATGCCTCGCGGCTCGGCGAGGTCGAGGGTGTCAACCAACTCTTGGACCCCAGCCGATTGCGAGTAGCCGAGACCACCCATCGTGCACACGCTGAGAACCGCCCGCTTAGTTCTGCCGCATCAACGCACGCGTGTGCTCAGTTCCAAGTTCCGAGGAAGGAATCAAGTCACGGTGGGACCGCGGACTATCCGACCGTCGGTTCGCTTGCCGCGATGCGCGCCCGCGGCGAGCACATAGTCACCGTGGCCCCTTGCGCGACGATATGACAGGCGGGCCTCGGTGTAGCGGGCGGGCACACCGGGATAGTTTATGAGCTCGAACTCTGCTGTCGTGTCGGAAAAAGGTGTACTCCTCAATTGCCGAGACGCTATCGGATGACGACGAGGGCCGATCGACGGACGGTGGGTTGTCACCGTGCTGTGCGTGCTGCGCGAACATCTAGAGGCATGAGGCGTAGCAGGATCCGCCTGGGCGGTGATGACCTCGCTCTGGGACGCGACGGCGGAGTGTCCGGGAGCGGTGACGTCGCAGGTTGGGTCAGATGAGCATGGTTGGTTCACCATGGCGTGACGTGTGGCGGCCGGCAGTGCGTAGTCATCGTCGGTCGCTTCACGCTCAGCTGGATTCGATACACCAGCATCGGATCTCGAATGTCTGCGAACGCAGGATCACTTATCGTGGGTGCTCCCCGGCATCGCGTGATGGACACGACGGGCGCATAGGGAAAACCACCTCCCCCCGGACGACTTGCGAGGGGTACGGACGCGTGTGCGTGTTTCACGTGAAACAGTCGGGCTTCTGGCCGGCTGTCACTTATCTCGACTGGGCTCGATTGGCCTGATGCCGACTGTCTCTATGTGTCCGACCCCCTTGCTTGAGGAGGATCGACGTTGCCGCCCTCGATCGACGTGCAACTGTCGTCCTCGAATTGCGTCTGCGGGTGAAGTGATCCAACCGATGGGAGGCATCCAGGGTCGCCTGCGAATCTGACGTCCAGACTGATCGTCAGCAGGACCCGTTGTAGAACTTGGCGCCGAGGGCGACTAACGGTCATCGAGACTACGGCGACGTCGACGGCGAACGTGACCCGCAGAGACTTGGATCGTGTTTCACGTGAAACACGATCTAAAGCACGATCCTGCTTTCGAGGCGTCCGACGCTTTTGAATACGCTCCGGCCGATGCTCACGACATTCGGCGGGCCCGGCCCGAGGAGCAGTCCGAACCGGGCGTCGATCTTGCGACCGGTCGACCGGTGCTCGCGACAGCCGGCGGTAGGCGGGTGCGAGGAGCAGTCCGAGCCGCGCGACATTTCGCGACAGGACAAACGATGCCCGAAGCTGTTCGGTTGTATCCGACAGCGTGGGTGCCAATCGCCCGACGATCCCACGACGGGGGCTCGCAACAACCGGGCCCATCGAGTGGCGCATGGAGTCGGCTCGCGATGGGTGCTGTGGGGCGAGGCGAGGGTCGACCACGAGGTCGTCGTGTGGTGGGCTCAGTCGAGTCCGAGATCAAGTCTCAGAAGCTGTCGGACGAAGAATCCGCCGCCGCTGTCCGACCGGAGGAGCTGTCCTGTTTCACGTGAAACAGCGAAGGTGCCCGACAGCACGGAGACGGCCATTAGAGAACGACTCGTCTCGACGAAGTGGTTCCTCCGATCCTGGGCGGGATGGCGGATGCACTTCAGTGAACGCGGTCCCCAACGCCGTCCTCGGGTGTGCTCATCGCATAGGCGGATTGTGTGGGACCCGCGTCGGCTGGTCGGGTCAATGTGCCGATTGGGTGCTTTCCCTTGGCGGGCTCGCCGAGTGTCCATATAGCAACGGTCGTAGGCGGCCCGGCCGAGGACCACATGACGGCGGTGGGTACGGGGCAGCGATCCACTTCTAGTCCCCGGCCTGACGCCTCCTTATCGGATGGGCGACGGGAACGGCTCCTGTACCGGATGGGTCTGGTCGTACGGGCATCTCGTTCACCATCGCCGGGCCGAGAAGTCCCACTCGATGTGTATCGGTGCACAAGTTCTTTGGAGTGCGCTGAGGGCACCGGGTCGGTCGCTCGAAGTACACGCAACCGTCGCCTCCCCAGCCGTCGGACCGTGGCACGGTTTCACGTGAAACACCGGCGTACTTCGGAAGGCAGAAGTGTCGGGCAGGATGAACCGTCGAATCGGAGCGGGCGCGCGGACGGCGGTCCGGCTGTGCTCGACCCATCGAATCGGGACTCCAACTCCCGGAAATTCGCGATCTCGGCAACTTACAGAGATGTCGTTTGGCGATCCGTACCCGAGCACGGGATGATGTTTCACGTGGAACAAGAAGCGTCGGATAGCACCGAGTTGATGGCCGTCGCCGAGCAGATGTTCGGAGATCGACTGGATCTCGCCCGGAGGTATCACGAGTCCTTGGCTACCGCCGGAGTCGAACGGGGGCTGATCGGTCCACGCGAAGTTCCGCGACTCTGGGAGCGGCATATTCTCAATTGCGCCGCGATCGGCGAACTCATCGACGAGGGCGAGACTGTGGTCGACATCGGCAGCGGTGCCGGTCTGCCCGGTATCCCTCTTGCCATCGCTCGACCGGATCTTCGGGTGACGCTCGTCGAGCCTCTTCTTCGGAGAACCGTCTATCTGGCCGAGTTCATCGACGAGCACGATCTGAACGTGTTGGTCGTACGTGGGCGGGCCGAGCAGCCCGGCGTGAAGAAGGAAGCCGGCGGCGCGGATGTCGTCACGTCGAGGGCTGTGGCCCCGCTGGAGAAGCTCGCCAAATGGTCTCTCCCCCTCGTTCACGAACGCGGCCGGATGCTCGCACTGAAGGGTTCCAGCGCGAGTGAGGAGATCGAACGCGACAGGACTTCCCTCACCCGTATGGGTGCTGGCAAGCTGGAGGTCGTGGAGTGCGGTGTCGGTCTTCTCCCGACACCCACCATCGTCGTCAGGGCAGTCCGTGAGCCGCGGCGGCTCAGTCGCCACTGATGATCGATTGCGGGAATCGCCCCGCGCCGTTTGTATCGAACGTAGAACACATTCAGTTCCGCACTAAGGAGCACATATGTCGGGTGGGTCGGATCCCGCTGTTTCACGTGAAACAGAGTCCAAGAAGAAGTCGTCGAACGCAGCCGCCAACAAGGCGGGGGTGACGAGTGGCTTCGAGTACACCAACTCGATTTCGACCGACGACACCCCGATCGGGGCCGCCGCGCACCGGGCCAGTCAGGTCCTTCACCCGGGATCGGTGACGTTGCCCAAGCCGGCGAAGCGCCGCATGCTGACGATTGCGAATCAGAAGGGTGGCGTCGGCAAGACCACGACGGCGGTCAACCTCGCAGCCGCACTCGCGCTCCAGGGCCTGACGGTCTTGGTGGTGGATCTGGACCCTCAGGGCAACGCCAGCACGGCACTGGGCGTCGAACATCATTCCGGTGTGCCGTCGAGCTACGAGGTGCTCATCGGCGAAGTGAAGGCCAAAGACGCGATCCAGCAGAGTCCGCACAGTGAGCGGTTGTTCTGCATCCCGGCAACGATCGACCTCGCGGGCGCGGAGATCGAATTGGTCTCGATGGTGGCCCGGGAAGGACGCCTCAAGACGGCGTTGTCGGTCGAGGAGTTGGCCGGACTCGACGCCGATTTCATCCTCATCGACTGCCCACCGTCACTCGGTCTGTTGACTGTCAACGCGCTTGTGGCGGCCACCGAGGTGCTGATTCCCATTCAATGCGAGTACTACGCACTGGAGGGTGTGGGGCAGCTGCTTCGGAATATCGAGCTGGTTCAGTCCCATCTCAATCCTGAATTGCACGTCTCGACCGTCATCCTCACGATGTACGACGGACGCACCAAACTGGCCGATCAGGTCGCCGAGGAAGTGCGCAAGCACTTCGGTGATGCCGTGCTCCGTGCCGTGATTCCGCGAAGTGTGAAGGTCTCCGAGGCACCGGGGTACGGCATGACGGTGTTGGACTACGACCCCGGTTCGCGTGGAGCAATGAGTTACTTGGACGCCGGACGAGAGCTCGCTGCTCGCTCGGCCGGCATCGACGCACGAAAGAAGTAGGACATGAGTCAAGCACGTAAGGGCGGTCTGGGGCGCGGACTCGCGTCGCTCATCCCCACGGGCCCCGATGCCGGACCGCGCCTCGGTAATGCAGCAGCCGACGTCATCATCGGTGCCGACCGCAACGCCAAGGACAAGCCGGACACGTCGACGAAGCCCAAGAAGGCAGCGTCATCTGACGACACCACAGAGACCGCAACGGCACCGACTCCGACGCCGCCGGTGCTGAACGGGGACGACCTCTCCCCTGTCGGTGCCGTGTATCGGGAGATCTCGCCGGACCGAATCGAGGCGAATCCCAAGCAGCCGAGGCACGTCTTCGACGACGAATCCCTTGCCGAACTGGTGCACTCGATTCGCGAATTCGGTCTCATGCAGCCGATCGTGGTGCGCCTCGTATCCGGTTCTGCAGCCGCAGGAGATGCCAAGTATCAACTCGTCATGGGCGAGCGGCGGTGGCGCGCGAGCCAGGAAGCGGGCCTGGAGAAGATCCCCGCGATCGTCCGGGAAACCGCAGACGACGCAATGCTGCGCGACGCACTGCTCGAAAACATCCATCGCGTACAGCTCAATCCCCTCGAAGAGGCGGCCGCATATCAGCAGCTGCTCGAGGAATTCGATGTCACGCACGAGGAGCTCGCGGCGAAGATCGGTCGCTCACGCCCCGTCGTGACCAACATGATCCGTCTGCTGAAGCTGCCGATTCCGGTACAGAGACGTGTCGCAGCCGGTGTTCTGTCGGCGGGACATGCACGCGCACTGCTGTCATTGGACGCGGGATCGGATGCACAGGAATCGTTGGCTGCGCGCATCGTGGCCGAGGGTCTCTCGGTTCGGGCGACGGAAGAAGCCGTCACTCTCGCCAATCGCGAGGACGGCAAGTCCCCCGAACCGGCGGCGAAGCGCAAGCCGATCCAGATGCCGGGCCTTCAGGATGTGGCCGATCGCCTCTCGGATTCGTTCGATACGAGGGTGACAGTGAGTCTGGGTAAGCGAAAGGGCAAGATTGTCGTCGAATTCGGGTCGGTCGACGACCTTCAGAGAATCGTCGAGATGATGGAAGCTCAGAAGAAAAAGTAGCCGCGTTTTTTCAGGACCAGTCATACCAGGGCGTAACGTCACTGTGACGTATATCGACGACGAGTGGTCCCGAAAACGGCAAGTTGGATCGAAAACTATTGTGATGCACTAGGTTTCGAGGATCTTCCCCGATCACCAGGTAGCGCGACCCCGTCGCCTATCCTGGTCGAGGAGAGAATCGGCTCCCCACCGAGAATCGAGCGGTGGAACGACTGCACGGAGGCTGAGGTACGCGGTGTCGGCGATGGTGACCGGAGTGACCCTCGGCTCGTTCGAACATCTGCCGGCACATTCTCGGCGGTGTAGCTTCTGGGTCCTCGATCCCACGTCCGACGGCGCGGCAGTGGACCTCGAATTCGAGAACGAGGTGTGGTTGTCGACGATCATGCTCGAGTGGGGATCGTGCGGACAGCTGTTGTCCGTGGACGGCAACACGATCGGGTGTGCGCTGTACTGCCCGCCCCGCGCAGTTCCTCGGGCGTCGACCTTCCCTACTTCGCCCGTCAGTCCCGACGCGGTCTTACTGACCCAGCTTCGTATCGATTCCCCGGCCGATGCGGATCTGCACTCGGCAACCCTGATTCAGGCCGTGGTCGGCGATCTCGTCAATCGTGGTGTTCGTGCCTTGGAGGCCTTCGGCATTCGCCACAATGCGGACGACGCGTCGCCGGCAATTCCCAACGCGACGGCACATGCGACGTGCTCGGCTGCGACATGCATGATCGACGCCGACTTTCTGGAGAAGGTCGGCTTCGAGGTGGTGGCGCCGCATCACAGGTTCCCGAGACTCCGCCTCGAATTGGATCGCGATCACGGGTGGAAGCAGGACGTCGAATCGGCGCTCGAGCAGTTGCTGGTGGCGGCGAGTATCTCGGTGGTCGACATCGAACAGAAGTCGACGGTCGGAGCTCGCTGAACGACGGGCTCCGACCGGTGGCGCGGGGGGCTCCGTCGATCAGGGACGGTCGGCGGCGGCGAGTTCCTCGGCCAGTAGTTCAGCGAACGTGAACGTGCCGGTCGGTTGGTCGTCCTGACCCAGGAGGTACAACCGCTTGACGGCGATCAGGATTGCCTCGGCAATGATGTCGCGGAATCGCGGATCGCTCAGTACTTCGACGTCGGATTCGTTGGTGAGGTAGCCGAGGTCTATCTGGATGGTCGGCATGTTGGTGAGCCGCAACAGATCCCACGTGCGGCCGTGACTGCGGCAATCGAGAAGTGGTGTGCGAGCAACGATTTCGCGTTGCACGTAGCTGGTGAGGACCTGGCCGATCATCGAGGTGGATCCGTGCGAGTTACCGAAGTGGAAGCTGGCCACTCCGTTGGCCACAGGACTGGTGCTCGACGCGCAGCGCAGCGAGATCATCAGATCTGCGCCCCAGGCGTTGGCGGTCTCCGCGCGGTCGGCCACCGACGGGTTGGTGCCCCGTGCACGAGAGAGGAACGTTTCCATTCCGGTCGCCGCCATTCGGCCTTCGAGACGACTGGCCAGATCCCACAGAATTTCCGATTCGGAGACGCGTCCGAATGTGCCGTCGACGATGCGGCCGGTGTCGGCACCACCGAGATCGGGGTCGATGACGATTCGCTTACCCGTCAACTGTGGGCCCGATTTGCGTACGAGTTCTTCTTCGCTCATCGCGTGGGGCGATCCACCGGTGACGCGGGTTCCGAGTAGGTCGAGCGAACGCAGTGTCGCCGGGCCGCAGATACCGTCGGGTGCCAGACCGATCTCGCGTTGAAAAGACGACAGGCCCTCGTGCGTCTTCGGACCGAAGAAGCCGTCGACGCGCTCGTTGTAGAAACCGAGGTCCTGCAGGCGTGTCTGCAGGGTAGCGACGTCATCGCCGTACAGCGGAGCGGACAGCTGGTAGATCAGCGTGCGGGCGCCGAGGTGGTAGGACGCTTCTTTGAGGGCGCGGTACGTGGCCGGTCCGACGACACCGTCGACCAGTAGGCCGCGATGCTGCTGGAACGCGCGGACGGCACCGTCGAGGGCCCGGTCGAACACCGATCCCGGGGCCGTCCAGTGGCCGTCGTCCATCGGGCCGGGCGGAACCACGGCCTCGTGGAGGAAACCGAGTGCCGAGAGAGTGCCGCGGACCTCGGCGACGGCGGGTCCGGAATCGCCGTGACTGAGCTCCTGCATCCTGGAAAAACCCTCTCGATCGTCCTGACGGTCAACACGCACTTCGATGCGCTGATGTGCCGACGCAAGCATCGGCACATCAGATGATTGTCGCAGAAAGACAGGCTTCTGCGGCAATCCACACCAAGCGTGGGTGAGTCAGATAACGCCTTCGAGGTCCTTGAGCAGCGCGGCCTTGCCCTTTGCGCCGACGATCTGCTTGACCGGCTTGCCACCCTGGAACAGGATCAGCGTCGGGATGGACATGACCTTGAAGTCCCGAGCCGCCTGCGGGTTGGCGTCGATGTCGAGCTTGGCGATCGTCAGCTTGTCCTTGTGCTCGGCGGCGATCTCTTCGAGAACGGGAGCAACCATCTTGCACGGGCCGCACCAGGTGGCCCAGAAGTCCACCAGAACGGGCTTCTCGCTGGTCAGAACGTCGTCGACGAACGACGCGTCGGTGATGGTGACTGTGCTCTTGTCGTCGGACATGTGAATCTCCTCGGTGTGGGTCTGCAAACAGGTGGTGGGGCTACCGGTCAGGCGTTGACGGCGTCGACCGGCTGATCGGCGTGCTCGAGTGTGTTGGTGGTGATGTCGCCCTGCTCGGCCAGCCAACGCTCGGCGTCGATGGATGCGGTGCAGCCGGTACCCGCAGCGGTGATGGCCTGCTGGTAGACGTGATCGACGAGGTCGCCTGCAGCGAACACCCCTTCGACCGAGGTGGCCGACGTGGGCGATGCGACCTTGACGTAGCCGGCATCGTCGAGTTCGACCTGGCCCTTGACCAGCTCGTTGCGAGGATCGTGGCCGATCGCCACGAACATCCCGGTGACGTCCAGAGTCGTCTTCTCGCCGGTGACTGCATGTTCCAGTGCCAGCCCGGTGACGCTGGTGTCGCCGAGGACTTCGAGAACCTTGGTGTCGGTGAGGAAACGAATCTTCTCGTTCTTCTTGGCGCGCTCGAGCATGATGCGCGACGCGCGGAACTCGCTGCGGCGGTGCACGATCGTCACGCTGCGGGCGAAGCGCGTGAGGAAGGTTGCCTCCTCCATTGCCGAGTCGCCACCGCCGATGACGGCGATGTCCTGGTCGCGGAAGAAGAACCCGTCGCAGGTGGCGCATGCGCTGACGCCGCGTCCGAGGAGCTTCTCCTCACCGGGAATGGAGAGGTACCGAGCGGCTGCGCCCATCGCGAGAATGATCGCGCGAGCTCGGTAGGTCTCGCCGCCCGCCGAGACGGTCTTGATCGGCCCGGTCAACTCGAGCTCCTCGACGTCCTCGGTGCGGATGTCGGCACCGAAACGTTGCGCCTGCTCGCGCATCTGCTCCATCAGATCGGGGCCCATGATGCCCTCGCGGAAACCGGGGAAGTTCTCGACCTCGGTCGTCGTCATCAAGGCACCGCCGAACTGGGTTCCCTCGAACAGGATGGGCTCCAGCTCTGCGCGGGCCGCGTAGACGCCGGCGGTGTATCCGGCCGGTCCCGAGCCGACGATGATGAGATCGTGAACCTTGGGGGTACTCAATGCAGACCTTCCGATCTTGTGCGGCGTGTTCTTGGCGTCGACGCGAAAGTGCACTGAGCACTGCCTATCGACGTACATCTGGTCAACACCACCCTAGAGGCAGTTGTTCCCCGGTGAGAGATGTGTCAGCCGATATCGCGACGCGTGAGGACATCGGGATTACCGCCGCGGCAATCGTTGCCCACTGCCAGAGCGATGAACTGCGCCGGCCCGGCCCCGGCGAGGACGAGGAGAGTTCCCTGTCGGCCGTCGATTCGAACCTGACTTGATCCGAGAACGGCGGCGGCGGGGTCCACGCCGTTGGCGTCGAGACACGCGGCCAGGTCTGCCGGATCCGACAGGCTGCCGGAATCTCGTTTACCGATGACGGTGAACGCTACGTTCGAGTCGAGATCGGTGGAATCGAGAACGAGGGACGAGTCGGGTGGCGTGGTCCCCGGCTCGGCTACGACGGGATCCGACGTGCCCGGGCTGTGCAGGACGGCGGCGAAGGTGACCGAACCACCCGCGAGAAGTGCTGCAGCAGCGGCAATTCCGACGATGGCATGCCGGCGTGTACGCGCGCTACGTGGAGGTCTGCGAAGCGGAAGGACGGCGGCGGTACGGTCCGCCGACTCTGTGTCGGCCAGGGTCTCGAGGGTGCGATCGATCTGCCGGGCGACGTCGGCGGGAACGGGCATCGTGCCGTTCGGATCCTCGCCCAGCTCGCGCAGCCGAGCGGTGACGGTGTCCAGTGTCGCCAGGATTCGCATCGCCTCGGCGTCGGCACGCACCAACGGCCACAGCCGACTGCTGACGTCCTCGGGTAGTGCATCTGCATGCAGGTCGGCCAGCAACTCGGGTGAAAACGGGGCACGGGGTAGAGCGTCGGTGTTCGACGACACGTTCCTGCCTCCCTTCGCCGAGTCTTCTTTCCCTCTCACACGGTTTAGACGCGAGGGGTCTAGATTCGGTTCCCTGCGTCCTTGAGGTATGCGAGCTGCGTCGACAACTTGAGTCTGCCGCGAGCGCATCGACTCTTCACGGTACCGGTGGGAACGCCGAGCAACGCTGCGGCGTCGGCCACCGAGTAGCCCTCCATGTCCACGACGACCACCGCCGCTCGCTGGTCGGGCGGCAGCGTCATCAGGGCCTGTCGGACGAGGATGCTGGTCTCGGATTCGGAGATTCGATCCCGAGGCGACACCGGTTCGTGACTCTCGTTCTCGCTCAACGGAACCGACGGACGTGCCTTGTTTCGGCGAATGCGATCGAGGCACGCGTTGACGACGATCTTGTGCAACCAACTGCGGACTGCAGCGTCGGCGCGAAACGACCCGGCAGTTCGATGCGCGGAGAGCAACGCCTCCTGCAACGCGTCGGATGCGTCCTCGGGTGTGTAGCTCGTGCGGCGTGCCGTGAGCCACAGGTGTTCCTGATGGCGATGGATCAACGTGGCGAATGCGGTCGGCTCACCGGCTGCATGAGCAGCCAACAATTCCGCATCCGTGCGCTCCCCCAGCGCCGAATCGATACGTTCGGTCATACGAAAACGGCTCCCCCCGTGTTAACGCATTGGGGGGAGCCTAGGCCATCGATACCGCGAAGTACGAAACGAACGCGATTTGCGTCTGTATCGCCGGTTTTACGTGTCGAAACCGATCCCGGAGATCGAGGTAGCGATGCGGCCACCCTGCTCTCCGAGGGTGGTGATCCACACCAGGACGTTGCCGGTGGGTACGGTGCCGTCGAGTGCGATGTCGGTGCGGCCGTTCTGCAGAGTGGCTTCTCCGAGCAGCGTGGTGTCGCCGAGGCTCGGGGAATCGTTGGGAGCGGACCTGATCTCGACGACCGTTCCCGGCGACGTCGATTCGATCCACGCGTTCTTCAACGTGGACGACGGGATGGTGACGAGCAGTCCGACACCGTTCTTCAGTGCCGGGAACTGCTGGAAGTAGGAGTCGGTGGTCCAGGCCGTGCTGGGGTTGTTGTCGATCACGTTCGATGCCGTGCCCGGGTTGTCTGCAGACCCCTGTGGGGAGAAGACGCTGACATCGCTCATCGCGACGGGTCCACCCGTCGGCGCCGGGGGCGCAGCGGTGTCGCCGGCCGGCGGCGCGGCAGCCGGGGTCGTCAGTCCGAACTCCTGGCTGTCCAGCGGCGCATCGGTGTTGTCGCCCGCGATGGAGGTGAACAACCAATAGCCGGCGAACGCCAGAATCAGCACCGTCAGAGCGCCGAGAACGGCGATGGCGATATTGGTTCGCGTCGACTTCGCCTTCTCTGCGGCCAGCTCTTCCGGGTCTGCGAGCGAGTGACCGCTGGCTCCCGGGGCACGCTGGCCCAGTCGCAGTGCCGGCATCAGGTCGGTCTTGTCGTTGACCACCGCGGCCTGATCGAGAACGTGCTGCACCGTCGCGGCGGTGCGAATGCCACTGTTCTGCTCGAGCGCTCGTACCGCGACGGCAGAGATCTCGAACGGAACGTCGGGGCGAATTTCGCGAGGCTCGCGCGGCGCACCCTTGTCGTCCCGATCGGCCGGACGCATGCCGCCGACGCTCCGCAGGGATGCCGCGTCACCGGGAACGACGGCTTCTCCGGTGGTGTCCGACAACGGCCAGCGTGCAGTGATCAGGGCGTAGAGCATGGCACCGAGACCACGGACGTCCGAACTGGAGTCGGCGTCCGCCAGAGTCGCGGGAAACGCCAGGACGGCGTTGCCGCTGGTACTGATGCGTACGCGATCGGGGTGGTCGATCGACAGCGCGCCGCCGCTGCGGTGCGCAGCCTCGGCCGCGGCGGCCAGGACCTTGATCGCACGAGCGGCACCGGTGGGGGCAGGAACCGTATCGGCCATCTCGCGCAGCGAGCGACCGGGAGTCCACTCGGCGACGACGATGCCGCCGGAGCTACCGCGCACCACGTCGAGCACCCGGGCGAGGCCGGGAGAGTTGATCCGACCGAGGCGCAGCGTCCGGGACAGGATTGCCTGCGGGCCCTGAGTGCGGTCGTTGGGTGACGCCGTGGACTGCTGATCGGCGTCGACGAACGTCAACGCGACCTCGCGGTCGAGCTTGACGTCGTGGGCCTGCCAGAACTTCAGCCCGCGAGCTCCACCGTGCGGTGCCAACAGGCGGTAGCGTCCCCCGGCCACCGACGCACCGGGAATCAGCGTCGGTCCGCGAAGGGTGCGCCCGGGGGCGTCCGCGGTGGACTGGTCCTCGGCTGGTTTTTCGGCAGCTTTGTCCGTCGTCGGCTTCGGTGCTACTGGTGTGTCGACTGCAGCCGATTTCTTCGTCGCCTCCACCGGTGTGCTGTCGGTCTTCGGCTCGGCATTGCTCGCGTCGCCGACCGGCAGCTTCGCCTTCGAGATGGAGACGGTCTTGTCCGACGGCTTGGCCGCCAGCGCTGCCTTGGAGATCGCGATCGTCTGATCCTTGGGAGCGGACGCCTTGGTTTCCTTCTTCTCGGTGGCCTCGGCACTCGACGCTGCCGTCGACTCAGGCGTGCTGGGTGTGCTCGGCTTCTCCGAAGAACTAGGTGCTTTCGGGTCCGCTGTCTTCGACTCGGGTGTTTTCGACTCGGTTGTTTTCGACGACGCAGCAGACTCGGCCTTCACGGGCTCGGTGCGGTCCTGGGTGTCGACTTCGACTCCGCCGCTCGTTCGGTCGGCTTCGTTTGCTGGAGACTGTGCCGGCCCCCCAGCAACATCGTCGTCGGTCACTGTTACTCCTTCAGGCGAATATGCCCCGTGTTGATCTACAAGCGGTCGACCTGCAGGGGCGTCTGCCCCCGGGTGCCGTTGACCAGGGTACGGGAGTCGATCCCGCGCAGTGTCCCATGTGGGCTCGGTTCGAATAACAGGAATCACGCTGGTTTCCGCGGCAGCCGGATCCGGCACCGAACCGGACGTCACAGGCGCGGGCGGGGCCGACCGTCCGAGGACCCGGCGGACGAGCCGGCTCAACGCGACGGTGACGGCCAGTACTTCGGGAATCCTGCCGAACCACAGGATGGAGAACGTGATGCCGAGCATGATGACGGCGTCCATCGCGACGCGCACGAAGTTGCCGATCCAGCCGTTCGCCATGGCGTCGAATCCGACGATCCGGTCGATGGCGAGCATGGCTGCGCCGCCGGCCAGCGAGGCGATGAGAACCAGCCAGACAGTCTTCCCGACGTTGGCCATCCGCAGGTTGCCGAGGCTCTTGTGCAGCAGGTATCCGCCGATGACGGCACCTGCGGTGTAGCCGAGGCCGGTCGCGGTGCCGAGGAGCAGCACCACTTGTTCCGGATCGGTTGCGACGATCGGGGCGAGCAACGACAGGCCGATCTTGACGGCGGTGATGCCGAGGACGATCCAGGTGGGCGTCCAGGCCTGCTCGCGGGCGTAGAACACGCGCAGGTGGATCAGGACCAGCGCGTACGGGATAAGGGAGAACGCCGACCAGCTCACGGCCTCACCCAGCCGGTTGGCGTCGGGCGCAAACTTGCCGAACCCGTACAGCGCCTCGCCCACCCACGGCCCCGCGAACGTCAGGAACACGACGATCGGGACCATCGCGACCATCGTCAGCCGAGTGGCGACGGAGAGATCGTCGACGACCGAGGGCGTGTCACCGTTGGCGGCATTACGACTGAGTCGGGGCATGATCGCCGTCAGAACCGTGACGCCGAGAATGCCGTACGGCAACTGCAGCACGATCCAGGCCTGGGAATAGATCGTGGGGCTCGCGTCGTCGGCTCCCGACGAGATGTTGGTGGCGACGATCAGACCGATCTGACTGATGACGACGTAGAGCACGATTGCGGCCGCCATCGCGCCGAACTTCTTCAGGCGCGCGTCGAACCCCCAGAGTGGGCGCAGGTCGATCTTCTCGCGGCGAAGCGCAGGGATCAGCGCCAGTACCTGCGTGATGACACCGGTGGTGACGCCGAGGCCGATGATCAACAGCTGCGGGTTCGTCATGTCGACCGGATTGACGGTGATCTCACCCGGCATCAGGAAGTAGATGCCGAACACCGCAAGAACCACGAGGTTGTTGAACACCGGTGCCCACGCACCGGGTTTGAAGTTCTGTCGGGTGTTGAGCACCGCCGTGAGCAAGCCGGAGAGCCCGTAGAACATCAGCGCAGGCAACACCAGATAGGTGAAGGCAATGGTCAGGTCCTCGTTGACCTTCGGATCACCGTTGAGCATCAGACGCGCCAGCAGCGGCGCAGCGATGGTTGCGGCCAACGCCACGGTGCCGAGCAGCGCGACCGCAATGGTGAACAGGCGTCGGACGAAGTCACGTCCGCCGTCGGCGTCCTCTTGTTCTGCGCGTACCAGGACAGGAACGACGATCGCTCCGAGGACGGCACCGAGCACCAGCTCTGAGATCATGTTCGGGAGAATCGTCGAGACGGTGAACGCACTGGCCAGGCCGGCACCCAGGGTGGCCGTCATGGCTACTTGCTTGGCGAATCCGGTGATGCGGCTGACGAGGGTCGCAACGGCGATCGAGCCCGACGCTGCCAGCAACGACTTCTGAGGTCTGGGTTCGGGCTGCGGTGGTGACTCGTTGCCGCCCGGTGGTGTCTGCGGCGGAGGACTGTTTCCCGACGGCGCGGCGGGTGGGTAGTCCTCGTCCCGGAACCGTGGGATGAGCTGAGTTGCGGAGTCGTCCGCTGCCGGTTGACCGTCGAGCGGGGGCGGTGCCGGATAGGAACGCATCTCCGGTCGTGGTTGCCGCTCCCAGGGGGCGGGGCGTGGGGGCGTCGTGCGCCGGAACACCTGCGCTGCGGGCATGCGTGACCGGGGCAGGTCGCCGTCGTACGGCACATTGCCTGTCATGGTCTCTCGTACCCTTCGTCGGCCGGGTCGGGTTGTCCTCGGAATCGGTGCCAGAGTCGTCGGCCTGCAAGCAACAGTAGGAGCGCGCCGGCGCAGGCGGTAATTATCGCGAGAGCTTGACCGTATGCGTTCGATCGAACCGACACCGTCGATACCTCGCCGAGCCGGGTGCCGTCGAGGGTGGTGACGGAGAAGTCGACTGACAGATTGCGTTTGTCGTCCACCTCGGCGGGCACGGTGATGGTTCGCGATCCGCGCGCCGGAAGTTGGGTCACACCGACGTCGCTGATCGTCATCTCCGGTGGTGCGTCTACTCGGAGGAGCACGTTGACCGGCACCGGTAGGTCGTTGCGGGCCACGAGCAGCAGCGGACTCTGCTCGGAGGCGAGTGTGTAGACGCCGCCCGGGGCCAGCACGGTCACCGATCCGTAGACGGTGTCGAGCCCGACGCGGGTCGCGGTGAGACGGGTGCGTGCCATGGCCGCGGCGTCCTCGCCCTCGGCGCTGGCGCGACCCGCGGTCGACAGGGCGCGGAGCATGTCCTCTCGCAGCGGGGCGGTGTACAGGCGCGGAGTCAGTGCGGACTGGGGATCCTCGACCAGCGACTGCGCCAGGGTGTCCACGCGTGCGCTCTGTGTTCGCACCGTGTCGATGGCGGACGCATCGAGATCGGTCGGCACATCGATGCTGGTCACCGGGATGCCGGTGGGGGGCTCGGTGATCAGGCCGGGCAGCGGGCGAGGCGTCGCCAGGCCCGAACGCAACAGCGAGGACACCGTCGACAGGATTGCCGACGGTTCGTCTCCTCCCGCGGTCCAGTACTGCGGCGGTGCGACGGTCACCGTGCGGCCGGGTCGATCGGCTCCGACGAGGGCGTGGAAATTGATGGCGCCGAGGGCGTCCTGCAGCCGTGCGGTGCGAGAGTCGGTGCCCAGGTCGAAGCGTTGATTCGCCGGGGTCAAGGCCGGGGTCGACGGGGTCGTCCCGACGCCGGCCAGTGCGGCTGCGGTCGCCGAGTCGTAGTGGGTGGCGGCCAAGGTGCCGGTCGGATCGGCGGCGGTCGGCGTGGTGTCGGTGGACACCAGCAGAGACGTCGGCGATGACGTGGGTGGGCTGATGCTGTTTTCGGCGACGAGGACGGTCCCGGTTCCCGACGATCTCAGCGCGTCCGCAGCGCCCGCGTCGACGCCGCCGGTGGCACTCCAGGTGAAACCGCGTACCGAGCTGATGCCCAGGATGCCGTCGACGATGTCGGCCGGGGCGGCGACAGCGCTGCTGAGCAGCGAGGAATCACCGATGTCGGCGACGGCGGCGAGGTCGGCCTGAGCGAACGGTAGGGCCGTCACGCACGTGTTCGACGCCAGTGCCTCGAGCCGCGTCAACCACTGGGCTGCGGCCCCGCTGCCGGAGCCCTCGCGCGCGGAGCTGGCCGGATCGGCCGGGTTGTCGACGACGAGGTAGCCGCGGGTCATGTTCGAGACGGTGACCAGCAGGTCGGGATCGATGCCGATGCACAGGCTCGACGCCAGTTTGCCGTCGGGATCGAGACCGGGCTGCGTCGCGAATTCCAGGGCTTTGAGCAGGGTGTCGAGCCGACCACCAGCGGCGAGCTGGGTCGCCAGGTCGTCGTCGATCAGACGCACTCGATCGTCGATGGAACCGGGGATTCCAGCTGCGAGACGGGGAATGTCGGCGAGTGGCCACAACACCGTCATCGCTACGGGATTCCGGGTGTTGGGGGGTAGCGGCATCGCGTCGGGCGCTGCGGGGTCGAGCTGACCGGGATTCCGCGGCAGTCCCACGACGGGGAGCAGGAAGCGGGCGTCGTCGAGTCGAGCCGTCCCGCCGTACTCGGGGGTGCCGTTGACGTTGAGAAGTAGGGGGTAAACGCCGGGAGCATCGATCCCGAGGGAGGGCTCGGTACTGCTTCGTAACTGCATCGACAGATCGAACTGGCGGCTCTGGTCCTTCTCCAGCGACTCCGCGACCGTGACGAAAGTCCCGACGCGGTCGAATCTTTCCTGGTCGAGGGTGAGCGAGGTCCGCAGACCGGACGTCGTGTCGATGGCCGCCGCGCCCTGTAGGCGAACGCTGACGTCGTCGACGCGTCGATCGCCGGTGTTCTTCACCGTCGCGCGAACCGTGACGAACGGATCGCTGCTGGTGGTGACCGTCGAGGGTGCGACCGTATCGATGCTCAGCGTCAGGAACGGATCGCCGGACTGCGTCATCGGGGTATCGGGAACGGCGCTGGTCGTGCCGCTGGTGTCTCCGGCGGAATCTGGCTGCGCCGCGGCAGTAGGGAGCTGTTGGGGTACCAGTGCTGCGGTGCCGACGGCCGGCGCTGCAGCGAGGAAAAACGAGGTCAATGCGGCGGCAGCGACCTTCCGGGCCCGCACGATCACTTCCCGCCGGGCGTGGGTGCGTTCGTGTCGCCGCCGGTTGTCTGCTCGCCGTTCATGTCCTCGATGAGGCGGGTGGCGATGGCGGCGAGTTTGCGTTCGTCGGCGTAGGCGAGTCGGGACGGCAGTTCGCTCAGCGGTACCCAGGCGACTTCGGTGACCTCGAGATCCTCGTCGGACAGTTCACCGCCCAGGAAGCGGAGGAGATAGTGGTGAACGGTCTTGTGGACTCGGCGGCCTTCGGTGACGAACCAGTAGTCGATGCTTCCCAGCGACGCCAGCACGGTGCCGCGGATGCCGGTCTCCTCGGCCACTTCGCGCATGGCCGTCTGCTCGGCGGTTTCGCCCTGCTCGATGTGTCCTTTGGGCAAGGACCAGAGCAGGCGTCCGCGCCGGTCGGTGCGGCCGATCAGGGCTGCGCAGCGGGTGGCAGGCGGGCCGTCGAGGCCGTCGACCACCAGGCCTCCGGCAGAGGTTTCTCGGACGGTCCGCAGCTTGGGTGCTTCGGTGTCGGCGCGTGCTTGACGCCGCCGCGGGTTGCGGCGGCTCCTGTTCGCACGTTCGGCAGCAGACACCCGATCCATACTAGTTGCCTCGGCGCCCCGCTCCGGCTTGCCGCACCGTGGCCGATGGCCGAGACGATCCGGTCGGCACTGCGCCAGTAGGCTCTTCCACCGTGGCCGATCAGTCCCTGTCTTCCGTTTCCCCCGAGCACGCCGATGCGCGCCGGGAAAGGTTGCTGGCTGCAGCTGCGGTGACGTTGCGTGAACTCGCGCCGGTATTGACCCCGCTGGGCGCGTTGTTCGCCGCCGCGGGCCACGAGCTCTACCTCGTCGGTGGGTCCGTTCGGGACGCGGTTCTCGGTCGTTTGGGAACCGATCTGGATTTCACCACCGACGCCAGGCCGGAGGTCGTTCAGACGCTGCTGTCCGGGTGGGCGGACCATCAGTGGGATACGGGCATCGCGTTCGGAACGATCAGTGCGGCGAAGGACGGCCAGCAGATCGAGATCACGACGTTCCGCACCGATTCGTACGACCAGGTCTCGCGTAACCCCGAGGTGCAGTACGGCAGCAGCCTCGAAGAAGATCTCGTTCGACGCGATTTCACCGTCAACGCCATGGCCGTGCGGTTGGGTGCGGACGGCGTGCAGGAGTTCGTCGATCCGCTCGGCGGCATGGACGCGTTGCTCGAGGGCGTTCTCGATACCCCGTCGGCACCGGAAACGTCGTTCGGTGACGATCCGCTGCGGATGCTGCGCGCGGCTCGATTCGTGTCGCAACTCGGTTTCTCGTTGTTGCCGCGGGTGCACAGCGCCATCGTCGACATGGCCGATCAGATCGACCGCATCACCGCCGAGCGCATTCAGGTGGAGCTGGACAAGCTGATTCTCGGTGCCCACCCGATCGAGGGCATCGACGTGATGTGCGAGACCGGTCTGGCGCAGCGCATCATTCCCGAGGTGCCGAACATGAAGCTCGAAATCGACGAGCATCATCAGCACAAGGACGTGTACTGGCATTCGTTGACCGTTCTGAAGCAGGCCATCGATCTCGAGGACGGCGACCCCGATCTCGTATTGCGTTGGGCCGCACTGCTGCACGACATCGGCAAGCCCGATACCAAACGTAACGAGCCTGGCGGCGGCGTCAGCTTTCACCACCACGAGGTCGTCGGGGCCAAGATGGTGCGAAAGCGTATGCGCGCGTTGAAGTATTCGAAGAAGATGATCGAGGACGTCTCGCATCTGGTGTTCCTGCATCTGCGATTCCACGGGTACGGCAAGGGTCAGTGGACCGACTCGGCGGTGCGTCGCTACGCCACCGATGCCGGCGAGCTACTGCCCAAGTTGCACAAGCTGGTTCGAGCCGATTCGACCACCAGGAACAAGCGTCGAGCGGCTGCCCTGCAAGCCACTTACGACGATCTCGAAGAGCGCATCGCCCGCATCGCCGAGCAGGAGGACCTGGCGCGGGTTCGTCCCGACCTGGACGGCAACGCGATCATGGAGCTGCTCGGCATCCCCGCCGGCCCCGACGTGGGCAAGGCGTGGAAATACCTGAAGGAACTGCGCCTCGATCGAGGACCACTCTCACGTGAGGACGCCGAAGCGGCGCTGCTCGAGTGGTGGCCGACGCAGTAGCGCGTCCCGCGCACGTGCGCGGAACTTCGTAGCCCACTACGAGCTTCCACTCACGACGAGCGAAGCTCGGCCTTGACGAGATAGACGTTGTAGCTGTCCCACTCCGAGACGGTGAAGTACAGCTCGTTCGCCGTGGACCACGGATGAATGAAGCCGCCGTAGGTCTTGGGGTACTTGGCGGTATCGATCAGGGTGCTCGGGGCGGTCCACTGGCCCTGCGGTGAATTCGCTTCGCGCAGAACGATATCGCCGCGCAACGGATCCAGATACGTCATCTGCCAGAGGTCTCGGGCCTCGTCGTGATGGACCGACAGTTCCCCGGCCATACCGTCGGCGATGGGGGTGGCCTCGTTCGATCCGACGGGAGCCCACGTGCCGTTCACCCAGTATTGGTAGGCGGTCTTGTTCAGCACGTCTGCCTTCGGGACGCGTGCCAGGCCGACCTGTCCGGCGCGGCCGTTGACGGTGCCGAACATGTACACGTACTCCCCCGCCGGGACCATCGTCGACACCTGGAACTTGGAGAACCCGAAGACGTTGTCCCACTTGGCATGCTCGTCCTTCACCCAGGTGGAACCGTTGTCGTCGGAATAGGCGATGCCGCCGTAGTTGGTCCACCACAGTCCGGGGATCGTGCTCCAGCGCCGGATGGACATGTACGACATGTACTGCCGGTCGTCGATCGCGAACCCGGACGTGGGGATGACCGTGGTCTCCCAATTCTTGATCTTGCGCGAGGGCAGGAGTTCGGCTGCGTGACAACGGGAATCCTGCACCATCGAGTCCAGGGCCATACCGTCGGACAGGTCGGTGTCCGTGCTGTGTCCCAGTACGTTCGACCGCCAATCGTCCCCGCCGACCACACCGAATTCCCACCCCTTGCCGAAGGAATCGCCGAATACGACGGCGACCTCGCCCGGCTTGCTCTCCCACATGATGCCGAGGTCGGTGCCGTCGACCTGCCAGCGCTTGTCGGTGCGGTTCTCCGATCCCGGTCCGGTCAGCTGCGAGACCACCTCGACGTGTCCGACGGCCGGTGCCACCGGCGGTACCGTCGTCGTCCCGGACTCCGCCGCGGTCACGGCGGGTGCCGGCGGCGGGGTTCCCGGAGTTCCACCGGGGCCGGGAATCGGGATGGGAATGGTCTCGGGTTGCGGGTCGATCTCGATGCGAGGGAACGGCAGATGGTCTGCAGAGCCGGTGGTGGGCGACTCCGTGGCGTCGGTGAGGTCGGGGCAGGGGTCCGCGCACGGGTCGGTCGACGGTTCCGCCTGGACACGGGTGTTGTTCGGCGGCGGGTCGGGCACCGGCACGAGTTCGATCGACGGATACGGCACGGGGATCACCACACGATCCGGCAACGGCGGCAGCTGCGGCGGATTGCCGGCCCCGATGGGCTCTGGTGGGTAGTCCTTGGGGTCGAATCCGGTTTCTCCACAGGAATTCACCGGCGGTGGCGGCGCCGCGTACGCGGGGGGTGCGGCAAGAACGGCTGTACCTGCGGCAACCGCGATGATGCAGCCGAGCGACGTCGTGCGGCCATGCATGCGGTGCCCCCGTGTTGTCCGACGAAACCTAGCGGTCCGATACGGCAAGATACACCACGTCAGCGCGGTGCGCGCCTCGTGTTGAGTATCGCTGCGACGAAGCCGACGGCGTAGATCCCTGCTCCGACGAACACCAGCGCGTGCGCAGTGGGATCCTGGCTCAGCTCCGTGGCGTCGGGTCCGACGGCGAATGCGGCCGCGGCGAGGGCGCCGACGAACGCGACGTTGAACACGGTGTCCTGCAACGCGAAGACTCGTCCGCGATGCGCGTCGTCGATCTCGATCTGCATGGCCGCGTCCCCACTGAGTTTGACGGTCTGCCCGGCGATGCCGAGGAGAAATGCGCCGAGCAGCAGACTGGTCTGGGTGAGGCCGGAGACGGCACCGACCTGAGCGGCGATGGCCAGGACGAGGGCCGTGGCGATGGTGCGGGTGCGGCCGAACCGCGGGACGGCGAACGGGGCGATGACGGCGGCGAGGAACATTCCGGTGGCCGTTGCTCCGACGGCAATGCCGAAGCCGGCGAGGCCGCCGGGCAGGGAACTCTGCGTGCTCTCCCGCAGCACCAGCACCATGATGAGGGTGTTGATGCCGAACACGATGCGGTGTGCCCCGATGCCGATCATCGCGGTGGTCACGCCCGGGGACCGCCACACCGCCAGGGCACCCGATTTCAGGCCGGCGGCAACATCTTTCAGCGGGTTGCCGGGCCGATCGTCCGTATCGGGACCGAGAGACCGCGGCGCGAACCGTCCGGCCGCAACAGCACCGACCACCGAGCCGGTCGCGGCCAGCCCCACGGCTACACCCGAACCGACATCCCCCGCTCCGACGGCACCGATCACTGCGACCGCCAGTCCCGCACCGGCCGCCGCGAAACCGGAGCCGACGGTGGCCAGCACCGAGTTCATCGGCACCAGCCACGATTGCCGCACCACATGCGGCAAGGATGCCGACGCGCCCGCCAGGACGAACCGACTGAGCCCCACGGTGGCCAGAGCCAACAGCAGCAGCGGCGTGGCGTCGACCCCGGCACACAGAAGCCCGGCGGTAGCGGTGATGAGAACGATGCGAACGATATTGGCCCACAACAGAACCGATCGACGATCCCAGCGGTCCAACAGCGCACCTGCGAACGGGCCCACCAACGAGTAGGGCACGAGCAGAACAGCGAAACCGGCGGCGATCTCGGCGGGGTTGGTGGCGCGTTCGGGATTGAACAGGATGGCACCGCTCAATGCGGCTTGGAACAATCCATCACCGAACTGGCCGGCGAAACGAACAGTGGTGAGCTTGCCGACGCCCGGGGACTCACGTAGGCGGGTACGAAAGGAGGCGTCGTTCACCGACGGGACTCTATCCCGCGTCGGTCACACCGATACGGCGGGCTTGTCTGCCTTCCACCACGCGATCGTGGCGGCCGTGCCGTCGGCGAGAGGGGTGGGCTCGAGGCCGAGAACGCGCTCGCTGCGGCTCGAATCGAGGATGTAGGGGTAGCGGAACTGGTACAGGGTATCCCCCAGCTCTTTCATCGGACCGGAAACGAGCCCCAGTGCTCGCATGACCCAGGCCGGCACGGCACCGATCTTCGGGGTCGGCAAGTCCGCTGCAGCGGAGTACATCTCGATCATCTTTCGCTGAGTCACCGCGGGGGCGGTCGGTGCATGCAGGACGGTGTTCCACGTGGACGGTCGGGCGGCCGCGACGATCATCGCGGCTGCGAAATCCGGCACGTACGTGAAGGAATGGAGTAGGTTCGCGGCCCCGATCACCCGAATGGTCTTACCGGCGAGCACATTGGCGACCACACGTTCTCCCATGTGCGAGACGAGCACCCGTGGGCCGTAGAAGTCGGATGCCGCGATGCTGACGGTGGGGGTCGAGTGAGCGTCGCGTGCGGCCAGGAGTTCGGTGCGCACACCCAACTTGCGGAACGTGGCGTTTCTTGGCGAGTCCTCGCGAATGGGCCCGTCGATCCGGCCGTAGGCGTAGAGACTCTCGGGGAACACGACGACCGTGCCCGCGGCCGCGTCGAGCACACGTCGTTCCATAGCCTCGAGCTTGTCGCGCCACACCGTGTTCTCGTAGGCGGCGTGGGTGCAGTGATAGATGGCGGTTGCTCCGGCGACGTTCGCTCGGAGGTCGTCGGACTCGATGTCGACCGATCGCCGTTCGATGTTCGGATGCTGTGGCCCGCTTCCGGATCGAGTCAGGATACGAACCGTATGTCCCTGCGCAGCAAGCTGTTCGGCGATCGTCCAGCCGACGGGTCCGGCACCGGTGACGACGTGAAGTTCTGACATGGCTACTCCGTTTCGGTAAACGAGAGCGGTGCTCTCTGATGTATCGAGTGTGCACCTCTGCTCGGAGAAAAGCAAGAGCAGTGCTCTCGCAAAAGAGCGGCAGTTACAGTAGCGAGCATGGCGAGCACTCCGCGTACCCGAGCCCGCGCCCAGACTCTGAGCGACATCACCCGCATCGGACGCGAGCACCTGGCCGCAGACGGTGCTGCGGCCCTGTCGCTACGCGCGGTCGCCCGAGATCTGGGCGTCGTCTCCTCGGCGGTGTATCGCTACGTCTCGAGCCGGGACGAACTACTGACCTTGCTCGTCGTCGACGCATATTCCGAGCTGGGCGACGAAGTCGACGCGGCCGTCGACGCGGCGGACGGCCCCGCCGACAAGTTCCGGGCGTTGAGCCGGGCGGTGCGTCGATGGGGACTGCGCGAGCCGGCCCGGTACGCGCTGCTCTTCGGCAGCCCCGTACCCGGTTACCACGCGCCCGCCGAACAGACCACCGGCCCGGGGACCCGGGTGATCACCACATTGGTCGCAGTCCTGCAGTCGGCCTGGGACATCCGTCGCCCGGACATCGAATCGGCACCCACCGAGTTGGCGTCGCTGCACGCAAGTTTCGAGGACATCCGCGCCCAGATGGACATGGACCTGCCCGACGAACTCATCGCATTGGGCGTGATGGTGTGGGCGTCACTGTTCGGCGCGATCAACTTCGACGTGTTCGATCAGTACGGCGCGACGACGTTTGCCGACCGAGACGCGTTGTTCGAGTTCCAGTTGGGGATTCTGACGAAGATTGCCGGGCTCGAGTAGGACCGAGGACTGGCCGTCGTGCTTGTGCCACATCCGGCGGTGTGCGGTGCCACAATGGCTGATGTGGCAGCGCATGCGGAGGAACCCGAGGACCGGACGGCGTCGGCACTGCACGATGTTCGTCCCGGCAGTCTGCTGGTGTCGTCCATCGAACTCGTGGAGCCCACGTTTCGGCGCACCGTCATCTACATCATCGAACACAACGACGCGGGCAGTCTCGGCGTCGTGATCAACCGCCCAAGTGAGACCGCGGTGCAGAACGTGCTGCCCGATTGGTCCGAGCTCGCCGCCAAGCCGCGGGCCCTGTACGTCGGTGGTCCGGTCAAGCGCGATTCGGCACTGTGTCTGGCCACGCTGCGCACCGGTGCGTCGATCGACGGGGTCGCCGGTCTGCGCCGAGTCGACGGCCGGGTGGTGATGGTCGATCTGGATTCCGACCCCGCAGACATCGCGCCGTACGTGGAGGGTGTGCGTATCTTCGCCGGGTACTCGGGGTGGACGTTCGGGCAGCTCGAAGGTGAACTGGACCGAGAGGACTGGATCGTGTTGTCGGCCTTGGCTTCCGATGTGATCGGTCCGCCGCGCGTCGACCTGTGGGCGCAGGTTCTGCGTCGTCAGCCGATGCCGTTGGCGCTGTTGGCATCCCACCCGATCGACGTCGAACGGAACTGAGAGCGGCTGCGCCGCACGTGCGCGGAACTTCGTAGCAGGGGTCGAGTTTCCACTCACGACCCAGGACGCAACCTAGTGCGAAAAAGCCCGCGCGGTCGAGTGTCCGCCTGATTTCAGACCGTCGATCACCTCGTCGATGGCGATGCACAGCATGCGGCCGAGGTCTGCGCTGAAGCCCTCGCGGACGACGATTCTGAGTACGGCGACGTCGGTGGCGTTGTCGGGCATCGTGTACGCCGGCACCTGCCAGCCGCGGGCGCGCAGTTCGTGGGACACGTCGAACACGGTGAACTCGCAGTTCTCTTTCAACATGAACGACAGGACCGGGATGGCCGATCCGTCGGTGATCACGTCGATGTCGGGATGTCCCGCGAGATGAGTGCTGACGCGAACTGCGGTGTCGCGCAGTGCTTTCATGATGTCGGTGTAGCCGGACCGTCCCAGGCGCAGAAAATTGTAGTACTGGCCGATGACCTGATTGCCCGGCCTCGAGAAGTTCAGCGTGAAGGTGGGCATGTCTCCGCCGAGGTAGTTCACGCGGAACACGAGATCCTCGGGCAAGTCTTCCTTGGTCCGCCAGATGGCGAATCCGATTCCCGGATAGGTCAATCCGTACTTGTGTCCGCTGGCGTTGATGGACTTGACCCGAGGCAGACGGAAGTCCCATTCGTGCTCCGGGTACAGAAACGGTACGACGAACCCACCGCTGGCCGCGTCGACGTGAACCGGTACGTCGGGTCCACCGCCGCCGGCGATCTCGTCGAGGACGGCGCAGATTTCCTGTACCGGTTCGAGTTCACCGGTGAACGTGGTGCCGAGAATCGCCACGACGCCGATGGTGTTCTCGTCCACCGCGTCCCGAACCTGCTCCGGGGTGATGACGTAGCGCCCGCGTTCGACGGGCAGGTACTTGGGTTCGACGTCGAAGTAGCGACAGAATTTCTCCCACACCACCTGGACATTGCTGCCCAACACCAGGTTCGGGGTTCCTGTCCCGGCGCCCTTCGCCCGCCAGCGCCACTTGAGCGCCAACCCCGCCAACATGACTGCTTCACTGGAGCCGATGGTCGAGACGCCGGTGGCCGATGACGGGTCCTCGCGGTCGAGGCCGGGTGCGTGGAACAGATCTGCGACGATGTTGACGCAGCGTTCTTCGATGGCCGCGGTGGACGGGTACTCGTCCTTGTCGATCATGTTCTTGTCGAACGTTTCCGCCATCAGTTTCTCGGCCTGCGGATCCATCCAGGTGGTCACGAACGTCGCCAGGTTGAGGCGTGAGCTGCCGTCGAGCATCAGTTCGTCGTGGATGTAGCGGTAGGCGGCGTCGGGGTCGAGTTGATTCTCGGGGAGTCGCAGTGCGGGTACAGGATCGGTGGCGAGCCGGCCGGTGTAGGCGGCAGAGACGACGCCGTCCGTGTGCAGTTTCCTGGGCATTGTCTTCTCCGATTGCTCGACTGACACCCAACCTAGTCCGCGACGACCGCCGCCGGGCTCGGTTCCGGTCGACGCGCGAAATGCTGAGCGATGACGGTGCACACCATCAGCTGGATCTGATGGAACAGCAACAGCGGCAGGACGATCAACCCGATGGGTTGGCCGACGAAAAGCACGGCGGCCATCGGCAGTCCGCTCGCCAAGCTCTTCTTGGATCCGCAGAACAGCAGCACCAGACGATCCTCGAGCGAGAAACCGAACGACTTGCCTGCGTACCAGGTGATCGTCAGAACGAGGGCGAGCAGCAGGATGCACACGGCGACGACGATGCCGATGCGCCACAGGGCGACCGAGGACCACACGTGTTGGTTCATCGACGCGCTGAAGGCGGAGAAGACGACCAGCAGAATCGATCCCCGGTCGACGAGCTTCGTCGACGCGCTGTGGCGGGTCAGCCAGCCCGTCACCCAGGGTCGGAGCAGCTGACCGACGGCGAACGGGAGCAGCAGCTGCGCAACGATGTCGAGGATCGAGCTGGGATCGATGCTCGCCGAACCCGTGGTGGTCATCAGCGCGAGCACCAGCAGCGGGGTGACGAACACACCGAGGATGTTGGAGAACGACGCGCTCACCACGGCACCGGCCACGTTGCCCCGGGCGATGGAGGTGAAGGCGATCGAGGATTGGACGGTCGAGGGCACCAGGCAGAGGAACAGCACTCCGGTGTAGAGGTCCTCGCTGAGCAGACTCGGTTCGAGGACCCTCAGGGCCAGTCCGAGCGCAGGGAACAGCAGGTACGTCGACGCCAGGATCACCGAGTGCAAGCGCCAGTGTTTGACGCCTTCCCAGGCGTCACGTGGGGACAGTCGCGCGCCGTAGATGAGGAACAGCAGCCCGATGGCGACGCGTGTCACCCAGCCGAGAACGTCCTCGGCGGTTCCCGACGCGGGGAAGATGCTCGCCAGCGCGGCGACCGCGAAGATGCTCAGCAGGAAGGGATCCAGGACGGTGTCCCGCAACGCTTTCACTCGGCCACTCAGTCCGCAGTGGTGGTGCGGGCACGGTCGGTGAGGGTGTTGAGCGTTCCCGCGATCGTGTCGGCGGCTGCGGTTCCGATGGTCAGTCGATCACCGTTGGCGAAGGTGACGAATGCCGCCGGCCCGGCTTCGGTGGCGACGGCGTAGTTGCCGCGGCCCTTCGCTCGAAGACCCCACCCGCCGAAGTCCTTGGCCGGGTTCACCGTCCGCACCGAGGCACCAGTGATCTCGGCAATGTCGTAGTCGAATGCCGCCATTCCCAGGCTCGAGACGTAGAGACCGTCGCTGTCGATGTGCACGGTGAATCGCAGTAGGGACAGGATCAGGATGGTCAGCGGAACGAACAGAAAGATCGGCCACGGCGAATTCGAGAGGTAGCACGTCACGCCGGCTCCGGCCGCAGACAGCGCGATCACCGTGACTGCGGCGACGCGGCTCGCTCCGACGGGAACCACCAGCGGCAGTTCGAGGCCGCACCGAGGTAGGTCGGTGTGCAGGGGTGCGGTGGCGACGACGCGTTGGCGGTGATCCCGCAGGCGCGTCGCTCCGAACAGTCCGATGGCGAACCCGGCAACGGTACCGACGGCGATGGCCCAGCCGGGAATGGTGACGCTCTGCTCGGTGGGTAGGTCGAGTTCGCGTGCGAGGGTCGCGATCTCCAGCACGCCGATCGTCCCGACGACGGTGAGCCCGATGATCAGCATCGTCCGACGCATGATCAGCAGCACTCGGGCCAGGGCGGCCACCGCGCTCACACCGCCCCCGACCAACACGATGACGATGGCGACGGTCCAGGCGTTGGCGAGCGGATTGGAGAAGTCGTCCGGCTGGGTTCCGCTGAAGTGAGTCGCCACCTGGTCCGGCAGGCGACCCTCCCACAGATAGGCCAGGACGAGGCAGAGAGCGGCAACCGCGAGCGGGAGGACGACGCCGAAGACGACTCCGGCCGGATCGAAGGTGCGCAGACTCTTCTGTTTCATGCGCTCAGCTCGGCTGGCAGGCGTCCTTGAGGCTGCACGAGATGCACGATTGTCCGCATCCGTCGGCCTCGGCGGGTGCCGGCACTGCCGCGGCTGCGCGGGCACCGATGGATCCGCCGGCTGCGGCGATGAACAGCGCTGCAGCGAGGGCAACGACCACTCCGACGACCGCTGCGATGCCGCTCAGTGCGAGTGCGGCTACGCCGCCGATGGCCAGTACCAGCGCAGATGCGGCTGTGGTCGGGCCGGCGACACGGTTCGCGAGGACGAACGTCTCGTCGTCGCGCATTGCCTCGGGGGTACGGACACCGGCGAATCGATTGCGTGGGAGCCGGCCGAGCAGCGACAGAGCAGCGACAGCCCCGACGACGAGGGCGAGCACGAACAACACAACCGAGACGATGACCACCTGGCCAGGATACGGCGCAGCGAGGTCCTGGTACCAGGCGGGCCGCGTCACACTTTAGGCTGGTAGGTGTGACCGATTCCGTTGAAGCATCCACCGAGTCCGTTCCCGAGTACCGCTACACAGCCGAACTCGCCGGGCGCATCGAGGAGCAGTGGCAGGACCTGTGGGAATCGCAGGGCACCTTCGACGCGCCCAACCCGGTCGGAGCGCTCGCCGGAGACGTCCCCAAGGACAAGCTCTTCGTCCAGGACATGTTCCCGTACCCGTCGGGCAGCGGCCTGCATGTCGGGCACCCCCTGGGCTACATCGCCACCGATGTATTCGCGCGGTACCACCGCATGCAGGGACGCAACGTGCTGCACGCACTGGGCTACGACGCCTTCGGGCTGCCCGCCGAGCAGTACGCCGTGCAGACGGGTACGCATCCGCGCAGCACCACCGAGGACAACATCGTCAACATGCGACGCCAGTTGCGTCGGCTGGGTCTCGGGCACGATCGTCGACGGTCCCTGGCGACGACGGATGTCGACTTCTACCACTGGACGCAGTGGATCTTTCTGCAGATCTTCAATGCTTGGTTCGACGACGAGCTCGGCAAGGCGCGCCCCATCTCGGAGCTGGAGGCGGAATTCGCCTCGGGTGAGCGGACATTGGACGACGGCCGCTCCTGGGAGTCGCTGACCGTCGGTGAACGCCGCGAGGTGATCGACGGCTTCCGTTTGGTGTACGAGTCCAACTCGATGGTCAACTGGTGCCCTGGCCTGGGTACCGTGCTGGCCAACGAGGAGGTCACCGCCGACGGACGTAGCGATCGCGGCAACTTCCCGGTCTTCCGAAAGAACCTGCGCCAGTGGATGATGCGCATCACTGCGTACTCCGATCGGCTGGTCGACGACCTCGAATACCTGGATTGGCCCGAGAAGGTCAAGACCATGCAGCGCAACTGGATCGGACGCTCTCGCGGAGCGCAGGTCTCGTTCTCCGGGATCGAGGTGTTCACCACCCGCCCGGACACGCTGTTCGGTGCCACCTACGTGGTGCTGGCGCCCGAGCACGATCTGGTCGACGGCATGGTGGCCGAGCAGTGGCCTGCCGAAATTTCGGACAAGTGGACCGGCGGCGCCGCGACACCGGCCGAAGCCGTTGCCGCATACCGCGCGTCGATCGCCGCGAAGTCCGATCTCGAGCGGCAGGAGAACAAAGAGAAGACCGGCGTCTTCATCGGTGCGTACGCCGAGAACCCGGTCAACGGTGAGCAGGTGCCGGTGTTCATCGCCGATTACGTGCTGACCGGGTACGGCACCGGTGCCATCATGGCCGTTCCGGGCCACGACGCACGTGACTGGGAGTTCGCGACGGCATTCGATCTGCCTGTGCGCGAGGTCATCTCCGGCGGCGATGTCACCGAGGCGGCTTACGTCGGCGACGGTGAATTGGTGAACTCCGGTTTCCTCGACGGCCTGCCGGTGGACGAGGCCAAAGCCGCCGTCATTTCCCGACTGGAGTCGGAAGGCAAGGGCCGCGGCACAATTCAGTACAAGCTGCGCGACTGGCTCTTCGCGCGCCAGCGCTATTGGGGCGAGCCGTTCCCGATCGTCTGGGATTCCGAAGGCAACCCGCACGGACTGCCCGATTCTGCTCTGCCAGTGGAACTTCCCGAGATCGAGAACTACGCCCCGGTGTCGTTCGATCCTGACGACGCCAGCTCCGAGCCGTCCCCACCGCTGGCCAAGGCCGACGAGTGGGTCAATGTCGAACTCGATCTGGGCGACGGACTGCAGACCTACACCCGCGACACCAACGTGATGCCGCAGTGGGCCGGTAGCTCTTGGTACCAGCTGCGCTACGTCGACCCCACCAACTCCGAGGCCTTCGCAGACCCGGAGAACGAAAAGTACTGGGTGGGGCCGCGTCCCGAAATCCACGGACCCAACGATCCGGGCGGAGTGGATCTCTACGTCGGTGGCGTCGAGCATGCGGTGTTGCACCTGCTGTACTCGCGCTTCTGGCACAAGGTGCTGTTCGATCTGGGTCACGTCAGCTCCAGCGAGCCGTACCGTCGCCTCTACAACCAGGGCTACATCCAGGCCTACGCGTACACCGATTCCCGCGGGGTCTACGTTCCTGCAGCCGAGGTCGTCGAACGCGACGGCGGCTACTTCTATCAGGACCAGCCCGTCAACCGTGAGTACGGCAAGATGGGTAAGTCGCTGAAGAACTCGGTCTCACCCGACGAGATCTTCGCCGAGTACGGTGCCGACACTCTGCGTGTCTACGAGATGTCGATGGGTCCGCTGGACACCTCACGCCCGTGGGCGACGAAGGACGTCGTCGGCGCGCAGCGTTTCCTGCAGCGCGTGTGGCGACTGGTGCTCGACGAGGTGACCGGCGAGGTTCGCGTCACCGACGCCAAGCCCACCGAGGACACTCTGCGAGTGCTCAACCGGGTGATCGACGGTGTGCACGCGGATTACGCTGCGCTGCGCGACAATACGGCCGGTGCCAAGTTGATCGAGCTGACCAACCACATCACCAAGGCGTACCCCGACGGTGCGCCACGCGGTGTGGTGGAGCCGTTGATCCTGATGCTCGCTCCCCTGGCGCCGCACCTCGCCGAGGACCTGTGGGGCAGGCTCGGACACGAGAAGTCGTTGGCGCACGGGCCATTCCCGCGCGTGGAGAAGAAGTGGTTGGTCGCCGATACCGTCGACTACCCCATCCAGGTCAACGGCAAAGTCCGCAGTCGCATCACTGTGTCTGCCGATGCAACGAAGGACGACGTCGAGAAGACGGCATTGGAAGACGAGAAGATCGTGGCCCTGCTCGACGGCAAGGCCCCGACCAAGATCATCGTCATCCCGGGTCGAATGGTGAACATCGTCCTGAAGTAGCTCTCGCCTCCGCCGAACTCGAAGTTATGGATGAAAATCTTGCGATTTCCGTCCATAACTTCGAGCTCGCGGGGGTTTAATTTGTTGCATGTCACCAGCTGGTAGAGGGTTTGCGTTGAGGCTGATGGCCTCCGTCGTGCTACTTCTCGGGTCCGCGACGCTCGTGAGTGTCCCTGTTGCACAAGCAGATCCGGGACCCGGCTCGCCGGTTCCAGCGGATGATCCGTTCTACGATTGGGACGGCGGCCTGGACGTCTCCCCGGGAACGGTGCTGCGGTCGAGGCCCATGACGTTCCGTACCCCCACCCAGCCGACGCCGATCACAGGTAGCCAGGTGCTCTACAGGACTACCGACCAGCAGGGCGACGGTGTCGTCACGGTCGCCACAGTGCTGCGGCCCTTGATCCCCGGGCCGACGCGGATCGTCTCGTACCACATGGCGTACGACGCCCTCGGCTCGCAATGCAATCCCTCGTACACCCTCAGCGGCGGGTCCACGAGTCCCATTGCCGGCGCGGAACAGGCGGTCATTGCCGGTTACCTCGCAGCCGGCTACACCGTCGTCGTGCCGGATTACGAGGGCGAGGAGCTCGAGTGGACGATCGGGCGGCAGTCGGGCTACGCCGCTCTGGACGGCATTCGTGCGGCGCAGTCCCTCCTGCAGCTTCCGTCGAGCACGCCCGTCGGCATGGTCGGGTACTCCGGTGGATCCGTCCCGACGCAGTGGGGTGCCGAAGTTGCCCCCGAGTACGCGCCCGAGCTGAATCTGGTCGGTGCGGCGGCCGGCGGGCTACCGGTCGACCTGGCTCACAACCTTCCGTACGTCAGCGGTAACAGACAGTGGGCGGGTGTCATCCCGGCACTGATCGTCGCCTACGGGCGTGCGTACGGCCTCGACCTGAACAGTTTCATCTCCGACTACGGCTTCGAGGTGATCGACCAGGTCGATCAGGAATGCATTGCCCAGTTCGCCGACGACTACCCCACGCTCACCGACGCCTCGATGGTCAAGGCCCCGTACATCTCCCTGCTGGATGTACCCGAGGTGGTGGCGGCGATCGACGACAACATCATGGGCAGCCAGGGCACCCCGCGGACGCCGATGTTTCTGGCCGTCGGTCACGCCGATCCGATCGGCGACACCGTCATGATCACCGGCGACGTGCAGGGACTGGCGTACGGCTACTGCGGCCGGGGCGTGGATGTGCAGTACGCGCAGTACGACGGCCTGACGCACAGCGACGCCTTCCCGGTATTCGAGGCGCAGAGCCTGCAGTTCCTGACCGAACGGTTCAGCGGTGGGCCGACGCACAGCAACTGTGTGACGATCCCGCCCGGCAATGCCTTGACCCCGACTTCGTAGTTCTCTCAGATGGCCCCGAGATCGGCGGACAGCCAGTGTTCGGGGCGCAGGTAGAACACCACGTTCTCCTCGTGCTCTCGGTTGGCCATCTCGAGGTAGCCGTCGACCTTCTCCGGGGGCAGGTACCGGGCTGCCATGGCGCGCAGCAGCTCCGGGGTGCTCGGTTCCTCTCGCGCCACGGGGCCCTCGACGCTGACGTAGCGGATCGTCGGATCGGACTGCTCGATCATCAGGGTGAATCGCCCTGCAGTCCTGATCAATTGGGCCTTCTTCGACGTGGCACCGGTCAACACCCAGGCTTCACCGCCGGGGGTGTAGTCGTACCAGATCGGTACCGTCAGCGGGCCACGGTCCGCCCCGGCCGCTACCGAGAGGGCGGCGATATGCGATTCGGCCAGATACTCTTCGCGTTCTGTCTTAGACAGTGCCATGAATCAACCGTAGGACTTCCCCGGGCGAAGTTCCAGACCTGATTCGACGCCCGATGTGGCTTGATCCGGGTGCGCCGTGGACAGTGGAGATGTGGCCGTCGAAAAATCGGAGATTGCGGGTAGCCCCGTGGGTCGCCGAGTCGTGCTCGGCCTGGTGGCGGCCGGGGTCGCGGGCATCGTCGGTGGGGGCGCGGTCCAGAAGGGTCTCGCGTCCGTACTCGGGCCGCTCGGAAATCACGATCCGACGGGGCTGATCGGACTGATTCCCGTCGGCGACAATTTTCGGTTCTATTCGGTGACGCAGGGCGCGCCGCGCAAGGACGAGAACTTCTATGCCTTGACGGTGGGCGGTTCCGTCGACACACCGCGGACGTTCACGCTGCAGGACCTCCGCGCGATGCCGCAGACGTCGTTGGTACGTGACTTCCAGTGCGTGACGGGATGGCGGGTACCCGAAGTTGCTTGGAGCGGAGTGCGATTGGCCGATATCCTCGATGCCGTCGGACCCACCGCGTCGGCGACGTCGTTGCGGTTCACCTCGTTCGACGGCACGTATACCGAGAGTCTGACGCTCGATCAGGCCCGTCGCGACGACGTGCTGGTTGCGTTGACCATGCTCGACGGCCCCGTCACCCACGATCACGGAGGTCCGGTTCGGCTGTTCGTCGCTTCGATGTACGGCTACAAGAGCATCAAGTGGCTCGGCGGAATCGAGTTGACGGACAACGTGGTTCCCGGATACTGGGAGAAACGTGGATACGACATCGATGCGTACGTCGGCGAGTCGAACGGACGTCGAGATGACCCCACGAGCTGACGACCGCGCACGGTTCGACCGGGTAGAACGGTACGTGCACTGGGCAGTCGGGGTCTTGGTGATCGTGTGCATCGTGACCGCTGCGATTCTGTACATCGGGTCGCTCGCGGTGCTGGTCGGCAATCGCCCGGTGGTGGAGTTCGTGCACGTGTGGTCGGGCTTTCTGTTGCCGATTCCGTTGATCCTCGGTGCGGTCTCACGCGGCTATCGAACGGACCTCGGCCGTCTCAACAGATTCGTCGCCGACGATTGGAAGTGGTTGCGCTCCAAAGCACGTCGACTCGGGGCGGTGGGGGTCGGGAAATTCAACGCCGGCCAGAAGCTGAACGGTGCCCTGAGCGCCGGGTCGATTCTGGTACTCCTCGGTACCGGCGTCGTCATGTACTTCTCAGCGTGGAGCCCACTGCAATGGCGTATCGGTGCAACATTCGTACACGACTGGTTCGCCCTGGGATTCGGCCTACTCGTCGCCGGTCACATCACCTACGCCTGGCGTGACCCGGAAGCAATGCGCGGAATGACACAGGGTGCCGTGACCAGGGAGTGGGCAGAACACGAGCATCCGGAGTGGTGACAACAGTTCTGTCCAGCGTCCTCACCGCGGCCGTATCGCAACACCGGGCATCAGTATTCGCAAGACACCCTGCGCCACTTCGGTTGCGGACTCCGCGGGACGCGTCAGGCAGCGGAAGAGAATGTTGTTGGTCAACATGATTGCGGCTTCGAGTGCCGGCGCGTCGTCGCTGAACACGCCGCTTTCACGTCCGCGTTCGAGGATGGGGACCACAGCGGACGGGAGGTAGAGGTTTTCGATGACCGTCGTGATGGTGCTCGGTTGGTGGAATTGTTCGAAGCTCAACGCGAGCAGCATGCCCGAGCTCATGGCTCGATTGTCGATGACGAACTCGCCCAAAGAAACCAACGTGCGTTGCAGTGCGGTGGCGGGGTCGACTCCGAGGCGTTCGTCGGCGCGACGGAGCCGGAGCACACGGTCGAATTCGGGTTTCAGCGCCGCAACGATGATGTCGACCTTGCTCGGAAACAGTCGTCGAAGGTCTTCTACGCGGATCTTCGCCGCCGCCGCGATGTCGGCCAGGGTGACCAGGAAGTAGCCGTTGTCGACGAACAGAGTTTCGGTCGCCGCGATCACGTCGGCCTCGAGGTCGGGCCGCAGAGCATCCGAGATTTCGCCCGGATCGGGTTGGGCAACGGTGCGGTCGGAATGCAGTGGGTCTATGGCCCACTGGAGAATCGAGTTGGTGGCCGATGCAACGTCGTCGGAGGACACCGAGCCCGGCGTGAGCACCTCCCGGAGCGCCAACCCGTCGAGCAGAGCCCCGACGACCGTCGAGAGGTTTGTCAGCGACAGTGGTTGGCGCAACGATCCGCCGTGAGCCTGCACCGCCCGGCCGATGATGGATCGCAGGTCGGTGTCGAAGCGCTCGAACTCGGGGATTACGGCCTTTCGGGCACCGTTGTGGTCGGCAGCCAGCAGCACTGCGACGAGGCGACGCCGCATGAGACCGGACGTGAGGTCGTCGAACAGGGCCGACACCGGAGCTTTCACGTCCTGCGTGCCGGTAGGAGCAACCGTGCCGGTGTAATCGAGTGTGAGGTGGTCGAGGAGGTCTTCGACGAATGCTTCCTTGCCGCCGGACCCGCCGCCGCGAGAGTTACCGGGGTACGTGTTGTGGAAAGTTTGGTGCGACAGCCCCGCGCGTTCGACGACGGCCGAGATCGAGAGCGAGCGCGCAAGATCGGTCGTGTCCATCTCACCGAGCAGGCGATATCCGGCCTGAAGGAACTGCTCCCGTGGGAGTGATTTCTGGTTCACCGACTACCGCCCTCGTCCACCTGCGCCGCATTGTTTGGATCTTGAACTATAGCAACTGGATGGTCCGAATCCCGATGTTTAGTTTCAACTAAAGCATGGTGTAGCCGACCATGCTTTGTGGAGTAAAGCCTCGAATAAGCTTGTGTTGCATGGAGTTCGGCAACCGTGGTCAGATTCAGACCGGCCCGTAGGCCGATTGCATGAGGAGGCCAAGATGGTAGCGACGAATCATCGACCCCAACGTTATTCGCGAGTCTCGGTGTCGAGCGGCGTCCGCTCTCCACTCGGTACCAGGCCCGGCGGAGCAAGGCCCACCCCTGCGCCCACGCGGGCTGTGCGGGTGTACACCTCACCGGGCCTGACCGCGCGGGAGATCACCGTGCTCAAGGCGTGGCTGGACTGCGATTCCAAGGTCGACGTGGGCGCACGCCTCCACATCGCATTGGGCACCGTCAACACGCACCTGACGAGAATCCGTGACAAGTACTCCCGCGTCGGCCGCGCCGCTCCCACGAAAGCTGCACTCGTCGCGCGCGCCCTGCAAGACGGCATTGTGAAACTGGACGAGCTCTGACGCTGGATTGTCCGCGTTGCTGAAACCTGTGGATGCGTTCCCGAGCTCTTTGGCAGTCGCCGCCCCGGACCGTAAGCGATAGATCATCCGAGTGAGTGAGAAGACTCCATTCGTCCACTGGCAAGGGTGAAGAGGGACTAGCCTCGCCGGACAAGACCGTATGGTCTTGATTTGGAGAGGTCACAGCAACGATGAAACATTCCCGCTTCATAACCGTCTCTGCCGCAGCCATTTTGGTTTCGATAGCGCTCACTGCCGGATGTTCTTCCGACGATCCGGCCACCGCCCCCGCGACGACGTCCTCGAGCACCTCGGCAACTGCGACCACCACGGCTGTGCGTCCCACTACGACAACCGTCGAGCCCAGCCCGTCGGCAGTCCCGTTGCAACCAGAAGTCACTTCGGAACCCGTGTACGTCGAACCTGCACCGGTCCCCGTGCCTGCGCCGGCAGCTGTTCCGGCTCCCGCCCCCGCTCCTGCGCCGGCACTTGCTCCTGCACCCGCCCCGAGGGTCTCGTACGCAAACTGCTCGGCCGTCAGGGCCGCCGGTGCAGCCCCTATCTACAAGGGCGACCCTGGATACAGCACCGACCTCGACCGTGATCGCGACGGTATCGCCTGCGATACATAGGGGAGGGATACAACAACGCCGGGGTCGAAGCCGTTGTTGTGAGTGGAAACTCGACCCCTGCTACGAAGTTTCGCTCACCTGGTGCGGAGCACCACTTCCGTAGGGTGAGCATCGGCGGGAGTATCGATTGCGTTGCGCACTGCACTGGCAACGGTGCTGGGCTGCAAGAACTTCGAGCCGTCGTACTCCCCGCCTTCGTGCGCGACGATCTCCTGCTGCATCTCGGTGTCGATGCGTCCTGGGTGCACCGAGGTGACGCGCAACGTCGGCTCCTCGAGGCGCAGTGCATCAGCGAAGGCGCGGAGCGCGAACTTGCTCGCCGCGTAGGCACCCCAACCCGGGTTGGCGCGTATGCCGGCACCCGAATTGACCAGCACTACATGACCTTTGGCGGAGCGCAGTGCAGGGAGTAGCAGTCGGGTCAGTTCGACGACGGCGATGACGTTCACCTCGTATTGGCGACGCCAATCGTCCGCCGTCGACTCTTCGACCGTCCCGAGCGCCGCCACGCCGGCGTTGTGCACCAACACATCCAGAGAATCGATGTTCGACGCGGCGGCGGCCACCGCGTCCGGATCGGTCAGTTCCACCGGCCATGGGGTGGACCCGGACAGTTCCGACGTAATCGGCGCGAGGGACTCGGTGGACCGACCACCCAGCAACACGTGATGATCGGGAGCGAGCAATCGAGCGATATGGGCCCCGAGACCCCGGCTTGCTCCGGTCACCAACGCAGTACGAGTCATGAACTCAGGTTAGCTAGAAGCTCATCCCCGCCTCGGATGCCCACGCCTGGGTGGTGTTCGCGCCGTCGAGTTCCTCGCGGATGATGTCTGCGTGGCCGGCGTGCTGGGAGATTTCGCGAAGGATGTGCAGAACCGTGAATCGTGCACTCTGCCAGATTCGTTCGGGTGCCCACGGCGCCGTCGGGACAGGTACCGACAGGTCGAGGTCCAAGGTTTCCAGCGCTGCCGAGGTGGCACCGGCCACCTGTTCCCATTCGGCGACGAGTCCGGCGACGGTCTCGTTCTCGGCCATCACGTACTCGCTGCCGGCGGCGGCCATGTCGAATTCGGCCGTCTCGTCCAGCTCTGCGATCACTGTCATCCAGTGGCGCTCGTTGCTGATCACGTGGTGCAGCAGTCCGCCGAGGGTCAGCTCGCTCGCGGTGGTGCGGGTACGAGCCTGTTCCTCGCTGATGCCGCGGACGGTGATGAGAAAGTTCGCGCGCTGTTCGGCGAGCATTTTCTGGATGTCGGTGTTCTCGGTGGCCATTGTTTTCCTCCTGGTAGCTGGTGAAACTCACACTAGGAGCGATCGCGGACACCTTCGGTCCGCAATCCAACCGAGCAGAAATCGGCCGCCGGACGCAAACTATCTGCATGGGCGATCGCGGTTTCACTTCCACGCAGCTGGCCGCACGTGCGGCGTATCTGCTCCGAGGCAACGACCTGGGCACCATGACCAGCGCAGCACCCAGGTTGTACCCGCACATGTGGAGCTGGGACGCCGCATTCGTTTCCGTCGGCTTGGCACCGTTGAGCGTCGAGCGGGCCGTCGTGGAGATGGACACGTTGCTGTCGGCGCAGTGGAAGAACGGGATGATTCCACACATCGTGTTCGCCAACGGTGTCGACGGCTACTTCCCCGGCCCTGCGCGGTGGGCCACCGGGACGCTGGCGACCCACGCTCCGATGAGTCCGCAGACCTCTGGAATCACCCAACCGCCCGTCCACGCGATCGCCGTGCAGCGCATCCTCGATCACTCCAAACGCCACGGCCGCACGACGCGAGCGGTGGCGGAGGAGTTCCTGGATCGCCGCTGGGGTGATCTGGTGCGGTGGCATCGTTGGCTCGCCCAGGCCCGCGACGTCGACGACAACGGACGCATCGCGCTGTTCCATGGCTGGGAGTCCGGTATGGACAATTCGCCGCGATGGGATTCGGCCTACGCCAATGTGGTTGCCGGCGAGATGGATCCGTATTTTCGAGAGGACAAGGCGGTCATCACGGACTCGTCTCAGCGGCCCAGCAATCTCGAGTACGACCGCTACATCTGGTTGGTGGAGGAGATGAAACAGGTCGGCTACGACGACGATGCGTTGAAGACGAAGATGAGCTTCGCCGTCGAGGACGTGTTCGTCAGTGCCATCTTCGCCGTCGCGTGCGACGTCCTCGCCACCATCGGGGAGGACCACTCGCGGCCGCGCTCGGATGTGCGCGAATTGCGCGGATGGGCGGACAAGTTCCGCACGGGAGTCATCGCGACCACCGACACGCGTTCGGGTGGGGCACGAGATTTCGATCTGCGGACGGGTCAGTGGATCGGCACGGAGACCATTGCCATGTTCGCGCCGCTGCTGTGCGGAGGACTGCCGCGCGAGCAGGAGCGCAATCTCATTCGGATCTTCGAGGGCACCCGGTTCTGCGGACATCCGGACCTGCGGTACGCGGTACCGCCGTCGACGTCCCCGGTGTCGAAGGACTTCCGTGCTCGCGAGTACTGGCGGGGACCGGTGTGGCCGGTGATGACATGGCTGTTCTCGTGGGCTTTCGCACGCCGCGGGTGGTCGGAGCGATCACTGTCTTTGCGAGACGAGGGTCTGCGTCAGGCGAGTGACGGCAGCTTCGCCGAGTACTACGAGCCGTTCACCGGCAAGCCGCTCGGCAGCATGCAGCAGTCCTGGACGGCCGCTGCCGTGCTGGATTGGCTCGGATGAGCCGGCCGGGTCAGCCGAGGTAGCTGTCGACCAGCGGGCCGACGACGTCGAACGAGGTGGCGTCGGGCACGAGGTACTTGGCGATCGTGCCGCAGACGAAGGGGTGCCACGCGGAACCGGAGTCGGTTCCCATCGAGGACACGGCGAGGATGTCACCGAAGTAGATGCCCGGCAGGTGCCGCTGGGCGAGTTCGTCGTTGTGCGAGGCAACGGCGAGCAACTCTTCGGCGTGGCTGCGATCGATGTCGTCGCCCATGGACCCGAGCAGGTCGGCGCTGTCGGCGCTGGACCGAACGGGGTCGCTGTCGAGCAACGTCAGTGCACCGACCGTGACGCCGCGACTCTGCAGCTCGACGGCGATGGCGTGCGCGAGTACTCCACCGAAGGACGTGCCCAGCAGGTGCACGGCCCCGTCGGTCTGGATGCGAACGATGTCGTCGGCGTACTGCGAGGCCAAGGCGACGAGGGACTCCGCGAGCTCTCCCGACGTCGGGACCTGGACGCCGTAGATGGGACGCGCGTCGTCGACGTGTGCTGCGAGTTCCGCGTAGCAGTCGACCAGCCCGACGAGGGGGTGGATGCAGAACACCGGGTCGAGGTGGCCGGCCGTACGAATCGGTGCGATGGTCGGCACCGCGTAATCGGACGGGTCGAGTTCCGTGAGAGCCACGTGGATGCGATCGTTCACGACAGTCATGGGTGCGCCTCCGAGCCAAGAGAAGTAGTTCGTGTTTCTATGGTTTGTTCGTGCCGACTCTGGGTATGTCGCCGTCGGCAGCGTGAGTGTTACCCACATCTCATCGAGAACGACTCAACCACGTCTCGGAACAGAACGCATTAGTGACTGTTCACCATCGTCGGCTCAGGCCCACCGGGCGTCCCGCACGTGTTTTCCTCCCGATGACGGGCGTCCACCTGCAGATCCAGCAGCCAGACCAGTAGTCCGGCGACCGCGAACACGGCCCCCGCAGCGCACACACCTGCCCACTCGAAATGCTTCCACGCCAACGTCCCGACGGCAGATCCTGCTGAGGCGCCCACGAAGTACGTCGTCATGTAGACGGAGTTGATTCGGGCGCGAGCGGCCGGTTCCAGGGCGTAGACGATGTGCTGGTTGCTCACGTGCACGCCCTGCAGTGCCAGGTCGAGAAGTACGAATGCGACCACGAACACCACCCAGTAGTGGCCGCCGACGGCGAACATCGGCCAGAGTGCGATCAGCAGAACCGCACAGGTACCGCTGGCCCATTGCACCAGTCCGCGGTCTGCGAGCCGGCCCGCGACGGAGGCCATCAGAGCGCCGCCGACACCGGCCAATCCGATCAGTCCGATCTGGACGGCACCGAAGCCGAACCTCGACGACAGCAACAGCGTCATCGTCGCGAACACCGTGCTCACCGACGCGAAGCCGAGACCGCCGAGCACCGCGCGAGTCCGAAGCCTGGGGTGGGTGCGTACCAGCCGAACCATCGACACCAGCGCCGAGCCGTAGGTGACGTCGGCCGTCACGGTGTTGCGTGGCAGCACCCGCCACAGGCCGGCCGCGGCGACCAGCATCAACACTGCTGCCACGCGGTAGACGCCCTGCCACCCCGTCACCGACGACAGCAGCCCCGAGATGCTGCGTGCCAGCAGGATGCCCGTCAGCAACCCGCCCATGACCACTCCGACGATGCGTCCGGATTGCTCCGGGTGTGCCATCGACGCGGCGAACGGCACGATCACCTGCGCCGCCACCGAGAACAGTCCAGCGATCGCCGTGCCGACGAGGAGCCAGGAGAGGCCGGGAGCGAATCCGGTGATCGCCTGACCCGTCGCAGCGAGAATCATCAGCCCGACGCTCAACGTGCGGCGATCGACGACGTCGCCGAGAGGCACGATGAGCAGCAGGCCGAGGGCATAGGAAATCTGTGCGACGGTCACCGAGGTGGCTGCCGCTGTCTCGGACACGTCGAATTCGGTGGCAATGAGGTCGAGCAGCGGCTGGTTGAGATAGTTGCCGCCGGCCGAGAGTCCGGTGGCGATCGCCATCAGGGCGACGACGGGGGTGCTCACGCCGGTGCGCGAGGTGCTTGCTGTCTTCACATGAACAAGGGTGCTCGTTGCACATCCAGCTGTCCAATAGAACGTTCCGAAAGATCGATCGTCGAAACAGATAGAGTCGCGAACGTGGAACTCAGACACATGCGGTACGCCGTGGCGGTCGCCGAAGAGCAGCACTTCGGGCGTGCAGCAGCTCGGCTGCGAGTCGCTCAATCGGCGCTGAGCAGCCAGATCAGAGACCTGGAAAAAGAGCTGGGCGTAGAACTGTTCGCGCGCACGAGCCGAAGCGTCACCATCACCCCGGCCGGACAGATCTTTCTCGAACGCGCGCACAGCGTGCTCGGTGCCGTGTCCCGATTGGTGGCCGACGTCGCGCCCGATCCCACGACCGCCATCAGGCGGCTGCGTATCGGCATGATTGCGCCTCTCGCCCGTGTCGATCTGGCCGCGGTGGTCGGCCGGATCTCCCAGCGATTTCCCAACACGTCGGTGACGTTGCTGCCGCGGCCGAGCGCCGACGTTCTCGACGGCATCGCACGCGGAGACCTCGATCTCGGAATCATCGGACTCGCGCCCGGACGCCCACATCCGGGATTGACCGTCACCGCCCTGTGGACCGAGCCGCTGTCACTGTTCGTCGGTCCCGATCATCCTTGGGCTCAAAGGAATTCGATACGGTTGGCCGACCTGTCCGAGATAACGATGATCGACCGGCCGGCGGGAAGCGAGGCCAGACTGCAATCCGATCATGCATTCACCCGCTCGTCGGTTCCCCGTGGACACATTCTGGAGGCCGATTCGGCCGACCTCATCGGTCAACTCACCGCAGCAGGGTTGGGGGTGACACTGCTGCCGTCGTCCTTGGCGTCGATCCTCCCCGAACTGCACATGATCGACGTCGTCGATGCACCGACCCGAACGGTGTCGGTGGTGACCAACCCCGAGCACGCGAATGCGGTGATCGCCGCCGTGGTCGAGGATTTGATCGCGTCGTCGGTGGCGAAGTGAACACCGCCCGATGCCCGTAGTCGAGGATTCGACTACGGGCATCGTGGCTCTATCGGAACAGTCTGGGCTAGGCGGACTTCCACACCGCGACGATGGACGGCCGCGGCTGCGTGTCGCCGCCGTCGGGCCAGTGCGAGATCGGAGCGTCGGCGGTGGCGTCGTCGCTTTCACCCGGGTGCTGGACGCAGACCATGACGCGCTCGTCGGTGACGATGGGGCCACAGGTCTCGCCGCCGGCGGGGACGGTCAGGAACTGACGTGTCTCGCCGCGACGGGGGCCGTCGAGCACCACGGCGAACAGGCCGTCGTTGGAGTCGAGGGCATTACCGTCGGTCGAGACCCACAGGTTGCCCTTCGAGTCGAAGGCGAGGTTGTCGGGGCACGAGATGGGGCTGACCTGACTCTTGTCGAATCCGCCGAAGTACGTGTCGGCCTCGTTCGGATCACCGCAGACCAACAACAGGTTCCACGTGAACGACGTCCCGGCGTGGTCGTCGTCGAGTTCGAGTACCTGCCCGTTCTTGTTCTTGTTGCGGGGATTGGCCTCGTCGGCGGCCGCCTTGCCCTCGGTGCCGCGGTTGGAGTTGTTGGTCAGTGCGACATACACCTTGCCGGTCACCGGGTTCGGCTCGAAGTCTTCGGGGCGGTCCATCTTGGTCGCGCCCACTGCGTCGCCCGCCTGACGGGTGAACACGGCGACTTCCTCGGCCGACATACCGTCGACGAGAGACTTGCCGCGGCCGTCCTCGCCGGTTTCGAGCAAGGGGATCCACGTTCCGCTGCCACGGAATTCACCGTTGGAGGGCAGCGTGCCCGAGCCGTCGATCTCGTCGGGCGTATCGCCGGTGAGGTTGGCGACGTAGAGCGTGCCGGCGTCGAGCAAGGTCAGGTTGTTGCGCATCGCGGCCTGGCCGGTGCCGGGCATCATCTTTCGGCTCGAGACGAACTTGTACATGTAGTCGAAACGTTCGTCGTCGCCGCTGTACGCCACGACGGTGCCGTCGTCGGTGACGTGGATGGTCGCGGCCTCGTGCTTGAACCGGCCCAGAGCGGTGTGCTTGATAGGGGCCGACTGCGGATCCCACGGATTCACCTCGACGATGTAGCCGAATCGATTGACCTCGTTGGGTTCCTGAGCCAGATCGAATCGCTTGTCGAAGCGCTCCCACTTACGTTCGCTGGCACCGCCTTCGACGCCGTAGCGCGACAGGCGCTTGGCCACAGTCGCATCCGTGACGGTCTCAGCGTTGGCGAAATACTGGTTGAAGTTCTCCTCGCCGGAGAGCACCGTTCCCCACGGGGTCAGACCGCCCGAGCAGTTGTTGAACGTGCCGAACACCTTGGTGCCGGTGGGGTCCACGCTGGTTTTGAGGAAGTCGCTGCCTGCGGCGGGCCCGGTGATAACGAACTCGGTGGTGCCGGTGATGCGCCGGTTGTACTGGCCCATAGCGGGGGTGAGCTTGCCGGTGCCCGATTCGCCCTGCACCTGCACGACGGAAAGTCCATGTGCCGCAAGGGCTACGTCGAACTGCTCGCGGGTGGGGTTCTCCGCGTCGTAGCCCTTGAACATTGCCGGCTCGGTGCTGTACTCGTGGTTGACCACCAGCAGGTGGGCGTTGGGCGTGCCCTCGATCGGCAGCAGGCCGGCGAAGTCGTTGTTGAAACCGAACTGCTTCTCCTGCGCAGCGCCCGTCTGCTTGTCGAAGTCGAAGGCCGGTGCGCCCGCGACGACGGCGTCGCCCCACCGAATGACGATGCCCTGCTCGTAACCGTCGGGAACGACGACGGCATCCTCGGTGTTCGGTTCCACTGCAACGAAATCTACGCCGTCGACGGGCGGAGTATCGGTTCCCGACGTACCCGTGGTTGCGCTACCGGTCGCGGCCGGCTCGTCGGTCGAACATGCGGCCAGTGCGCTACCGGCACCGACGGCGAGCACTGCCATGGCCCCGCCCTTGATGACGCCGCGCCGTGACATCGCGGTCTTGACGATGTCGCCGAAGTACTGGCCCTTCGACGTATTGGGAATCTCGTGGAAACAGGCATCGCCGCACTTGTACTTGCAGGTCAACGATGATCGTTTGGAGCTTCCGTCGTGAACGGCGAACAGGGGCAGTGGCTTCATGTCACGGCACGCTGTCACCCAAAAGCGAAAGTAAAGGAACGCTCAGGTGAAGTCCCGGATAACGAGGTAACCCTTGGTCGCTGCTACAGCACCTGCGAGAGGAATGTCTTCAGTCGATCGGTGTGCGGATCGTCGAACAACTGCTCCGGCGTTCCGGTTTCGACGGCGCTGCCGTGATCCATGAACAGGACCTTGTTCGACACCGACCGAGCGAAGCCCATTTCGTGGGTCACCACGACCATCGTCATGCCGCCCTTGGCGAGGTCGGCCATCAATGCCAGCACTCCCTTGACCAGTTCCGGGTCCAGTGCAGAGGTGGCCTCGTCGAAGAACATCACCTCGGGCTTCATGGCCAGTGCTCGCGCGATGGCGACGCGCTGCTGCTGGCCGCCGGAGAGATTGCCCGGACGCGAATCCGCCTTGTTGGCCAGGCCCACCAGTTCGAGCTGCTCCATCGCGGCCGCGCGCGCCGCATCCTTGTTGAGCCCCAGCAGCTTCTGCGGCCCGAGCGCGATGTTGTCGGCGACGGTCTTGTGCGGGAACAGGTTGAAGTGCTGGAACACCATGCCGATGCGTTGACGAAGTTCGTCGGGATTGTCCTTCAGCACCGACTTGCCGTCGAGCAGGATGTCTCCCTGCTCGGGCTCGTGCAGGCGATTGAGGGCCCGCAACAGCGTGGACTTACCCGAGCCCGAGGGCCCGATGACGGTGGTGGTCTTACCTGCGTCGACATGCAGGCTCACCCCACGCAGAACCTTGTTGGTACCGAACGACAGGTGAATGTCCTTGCCGGTCAGAGAAACTGAAGTCACGTCGGCTACCTCTCCACCACGATGGATGTTTCGACGGGACCGAGGGTGCCCGAGGTGTCGGCCTTACCGGATCGCAGGCGTCGGTCGATGTAATTGACCAGGTGCGTCAGTGGGATGGTCAGGATGAGATAGAACAATCCGGCGGCCAGCAGCGGCGAGAGATTGCCGGTCTGGGCGGCGGTGTCCTGGCCGACGCGGAACAATTCTCGTTGCGAGGCAAGCAGACCCAGGAAGTAGATCAGCGAGCTGTCCTTGATCAACGAGATGAACTGGTTGACGATCGCCGGCAGCACGCGCCGAATGCCCTGCGGCACGACCACAAGGTTCATGGACCGGCGGTAGCTGAAACCCAGTGCGCGGGAGGCTTCGAGCTGTCCGGAGTCGACACTCTGAATGCCGGAGCGGAAGATCTCACCGAAGTAGGCCGCTGCCATCAACGACAGTGCCAGGATGCCCAACGGGAACGGGCTTCTGCTGCCGGTGAATTGGGTCAGCGTCGGGCCGAACCCGAGGCCGATGAGCAGGATGACCACGGCGGCGGGTAGTCCACGAAAGATGTCCGTGTACACCCGCGCCGGCCACCGGAGCCAGCGGGTGCGGGAGATACCCGCCACCGCCAGCCCGAGTCCGATCACGGTACCGATCACTCCCGACGAGACCGCCAGAATGAGGGTGTTCGGCAATCCGACCGTGACCAGTTTGGGAATGGTCTCGCCGATCAGTTCCCAATCGAAGAACGTGTCGTACAGATTCGACAGAGTGCTCATGAGGTACGAGTGCCCTTACGACGCCGGCAGAACGGACGCCTTGCTGCCCGGCTTCCAGTCGGTGGGGACCTCACGGTCCGGGTACCACTGCTTCTCGAGCGTGCTCCAGGTGCCGTCGTCGACCACGGCGTCGAGGCCGGCGTTCAGGGCGTCGATCAACGGCTGGTTGTCCTTGGCGACGGCGTAGGCGGTGAAGTTGGTGGTGTTGATGGTCTTCTCCAGAATGGAGACACCGTCCTCGGTCTTGACCTGACCGGTTGCCTGCTGCGACGGTGCGACCCAGGCGTCGACCTGACCGGACTTCACGTTCGCGTACGCGGTGTTGTAATCCGGGAACCGCACCGGCTCGATGCCGAGGGTGTTGGTGACGTAATCGTCCTGCACGGTGCCCTGCACGACGGCGATGCGCTGATCGGCGTTCAACTCGGCGATCGTTTTGATCGAGTAGTCGTTCTTCGCGACCAGTGCCATCTCACCGAAGTCGTAACCGTTGGTGAAGCCGACGGTCTGACGACGGGCGTCCGTGGTCGAGATGGACGAGGAACCGGCGTCGTAGACCTTGTTGTTGACCGCTGCGAGCAGGCCCGAGAACTCGGTCGCCGAGAATTCGACGGTGAGGTTCAGCTTGGCCGCGACGGCTTTGAGTAGCTCGTTGTCGAAGCCGGTGAAGTTGCCTGCGTCGTCGATGAAGATGTTCGGCGGCGCGTCGGACAGGGTGCCGACGTACAACGTCCCCGGCTTGATCAGACCGAGGTTCGCGGTGTCGATCTGATCGAGCGCGGTGACGCTGTCGGTCGTGTACTTGTCGAGCGAGGCCTGGTCGGAACCGGCCAGAGCGTTCTCGCCGGTGCCACCCGAGCTTCCGTCGGAACACGCGACGGCTCCGAGCGTGAGTGCGAGCGTCGCAGCAACTGCTGCGATGGCACGGCCTCGTAAACGACGTGTGTTCAAGATGAAGCTCCTAGGTGCAATCGGGAGGGACGAACGAGGCTATCGTGCCGATGGAGGCACACCACAATCACATTGCAGTTGTATGAAGCAACCCGCTTGTTCCCGAAATTCCCTCACCTCAATCGCGTCTAGCGGTGTGCGTCCCGCCACGCGATGGCCTCGCCCAGTTCCGTGAGGTCGTAATCCGGTCCCCCGGTACCGACGGTGAACAGCGTGGCTCCGGCGTCGACGAAGTCCTGTGCGGTGTCCGCGCCCGGCCACGAGACCGAGCGGGTGATGCCCGAGGTGTCCCGCCCGACGGTGGTGCCGTGCTCGGCGAGGATCTTGGATTTACGCTTCAGTGCATCGAGGTCGGCGAAGCTGTGCCAGATGTGGGCGTACTCGGCCACGAGCTTGAGGGTCTTCTTCTCACCGCCGCCGCCGATGAGGATCGGGATGTCTCGCGTCGGGGCCGGGTTACCGACGTCGAGGCGGTGCCGAATCCTGCCGAGGCTCTCCTTGAGCAGCGCCAGACGTGAACCGGCCGTACCGAATTCGTAGCCGAAGTTGTCGTAGTCCTTCTCGTTCCATCCGGCACCGATACCGAGAATCAGTCGGCCGCCGCTGATGTGATCGACGGTGCGCGCCATGTCTGCCAGCAGGTCGGGGTTGCGGTAGCCACCTCCGGTGACGAGCGCGCCGATCTCCACGTTCGACGTCTGCTCGGCCCAGGCACCGAGCATCGTCCAGCACTCGAAATGCGCGCCGTCGAGGTCGCCGTACAGCGGATAGAAGTGGTCCCAGTTGAAGACGATGTCGACTCCCGCGTCTTCGGACCGCAGCACCGCGTCGCGGATCAGCTGATAGTCGGGCGCGTGCTGGGGCTGAAGCTGAACACCGATCTTGACGGTCATGTACGTCTCCTCGTCGTGTGGGCTGTCTCACCCATGATGCACCTCGTTTCCCGCGATGCACGTCGACCGAGATCAGCCGACTCGTACTCCGCTCTCGGCCATCATCGCTCGGAGAACGAACCCGGCCTCGGAGCCGACGATGTCGCCGACCAACGTGATGTAGCGATCGACGAACGCTCCGCCGTGCTGTTGCTCGTCCTCGTCACCGAAGTGGTGAGCCAGTTCGTGGAGCACCACCAGCTCGCGCAGCGCCCAGGCCCGATTGCCCTGGTGCAGGGGTACGGCGATGGTGGCGGTATCGCGCTCGTAGTGGGCGGCACCCGAGCCCGAACGAGCGCGGACGGTGATCACACGGCCGACGTTCGGCCAGGTGGCCGTGATCCAGTCCATCGCCAGCACCGCATCGACGTAGGTCTGCACGGATGTCAGCGAGGCGAACTTCCGCTCGATCGGCAGCGTGATCTGGGAACCCATCACCGTGACGACGCGGTTGTCGCGCTCCTCGGCGCGATCGAACATGGTTCGCACCAGTTGTTCGGCGTCGTAGACGGCCGACCGCTGTGCGTCCCTCGGCCTGCTCACCGGGCCAGCATAAGCGTCGCCGAGTTGTTTCCAGTACGGCGCTCGCCTATGGTTCAAGCGACAACGATTGTCGAAGTCATTCCCACTTCCAGACTCAGGAGTTCGTCGTGCTCGTCGTCGAGGATCTATGCGTCGACGCCGGCCGCACCCGCATCGTCAACGGCGTCTCGTTCGAGATACCCACGGGTCGACGCGTCGGCCTGCTGGGCGCCTCGGGTTCGGGAAAGTCCTCCATCGCGTCTGCTCTGGTCGGATCTCTGCCGCCGGGACTGACGTGCTCCGGTCGCGTCGTGGTCGACGGCCACGACGTCGCAGGAGTTCCGACGCCGCAGCGTCCGCGCAGCGCTCGTCCGGCGATGGTGTTCCAGGACTCCGCAACCGCGTTGAACCCGATGGTGACCGTCGGTGCCCAGTTGCGCACTCGGGACGCCGCCGCGCTGCTGGAACGCGTCGGTCTGCACGACACCGCGCGCGTCCTGGCCTCGCACCCACTCGAACTCTCCGGCGGGCAACGTCAACGTGTATGCATCGCAATGGCATTGGCGCGTCAGTCCTCCTTGGTGATCGCCGACGAACCGACGACGGCACTGGACGTCCTGAGTCAGGCGCGCGTTCTCGACGCTCTGCGGCAGGTGCCGTCGTTGCTACTGATCACCCACGACATCGCCGTCGCCGCGCAGTTGTGCGACCACCTGCTGGTTCTCGATTCCGGCAGAATCATCGAATCCGGTTCCACTGCAACGGTACTCAAGAACCCATGCTCGGATCGAACGCGACAGATGATCGACGTGGCTCGGGCGGCTGACCCGTTCCGGCAGCTGGTTGCATCGTGAGCCTGGACGAGTCTGCCGGTTTGGTGGGTACGGCACTCACGCGGCAGTACGACCGGCACGGCACGTCGCACACCGCGTTGGATGCCGTCACGTTCGCGGTGCCGCCGACCGGCCGGATTGCCGTCGTCGGTGAATCCGGTTCCGGTAAAACGACATTGCTGCGCTTGCTGCTGGCCGTCGATGCCCCGAGCGGCGGAAGTATCTCGCTCGACGGGCGAGTCGTCCGACCCGGATCGGCCGGATCGCTACGGTGGTTCCGCCGCCGGGTGCAGTACATTCCGCAGGATCCGGCGACCAGCCTCGACCCGCGCCGCAGCGTCCTCGACCTCGTCGCTACTCCGCTACGCCTACTCGGTATCGAGGGTGATCACCGAGCCACGGCCACCGGCGCATTGTCTGCCGTCGGACTCGATGCGCACTTCTTGGCTCGCCGTTCGGCCGAGTTGTCCGGCGGACAGAAACAACGAGTCGCCATCGCCCGAGCCGTGGCCTGCGCGCCGCACTATCTGTTGGCGGACGAGCCGGTCAGTGGACTCGATCCCGACCTCAGAGAGCAGGTGCTCGATGTACTTGCCGGCCTACCGGGTGCGCTGCTGATCGTCAGCCACGACCTGTCGGCCGTGGCCAGACTCTGCAGCGACGTGTCGGTGATGCAGGAGGGTCGCATCGTCGAATCCGGTTCTGTCCGCACCGTTCTCACTCGGCCCCAGCACGAGCACACCCGAGATCTGATCGACGCCGTTCCTCGGCTCACGTAACACAATCAGGAGCTACATTGACCAGCAACATGTTTCGCATCGGCGCGCTCGCAGCAGTGGGCACACTGACGCTCACCGGGTGCTTTTCGTCCAGTTCTGCCTCCTCCGACGACGGCGAGAACCGCGTGCGCGTCGCAATGCTGCAGCCACCTCGTTCGGGGTTGTCCCAGTTCAGTGACGACGCCTTCAAGCTGTCGCGCTGGTCCACCGCCGAGACGTTGATCGTTCTCGACGATCTCGGTGAGGCCGAGCCGGGTCTGGCCACCGCCTGGAACCGCGTGGACGATCGGACCTGGAACTTCGACATCCGGCCGGACGTCACGTTCCACAACGGAGCCCCGCTCGACGCAGCGGCCGTCGTCACCGCACTGACCGCAGCCACGCAGTCGGCCCCCAAGCCGCGCATCCTCGACGGCGTCGACATGACGGTGACCGCCACCGACGCCGACAGCGTCGCCGTGACCACTGCCGACGTCGATCCACTGGTACCGCAACGACTGTCGAGCCCACAGCTGGCCATCCTGGCACCCGACGCGTACTCGACGGGCAGCAGCAACCCCATCGGAACCGGCACCGGGCCCTTCGTGCTGAAGGCCGTGAACGGCACGTCGACAGCAACTCTCGACCGCAACGAGAACTACTGGGGAGAGCCGGCGAAGGTCTCCGGCATCGACGTCGACTTCGTACCCGACGGCACGGCCCGCGCCGCAGCGCTACGCAACGGCACAGCCGATGTGGTGGAGGCGATTCCGGTGTCTCAGGCCGCCAACGTCGATCAGGCACTCGTGCACGAGGTGCCGATGCCGCGCACCAACACCCTGTACCTGAACACCGAGTCCGGGGTCTTCGCAGACCCGGCCATGCGCGCAGCCGCACGCGAATCGATCGACCGCGACCGTCTGGTCGATCAGGTGTACGAGGGCCGCGCCGACGTCGCGAAGGGACTGCTCGGCCCCGCTCTGCCGTGGGCAGCCGACCGGCCGTCGCGTACGCAGACCGCGGCCGGCGACGCCGCGGGCAAGAAGATCACCCTCGCCACCTTCACCGACCGAGCCGAACTCCCGGAGGTCGCGGTGCTGCTGCAGCAGGAGCTCGAAGCCAAGGGCTTCGTCGTCGAACAGGTCGTACGCGAGTATCAGTTCATCGAAACCGATGCTCTCGCCGGTGCATTCGATGCGTTCATTCTTTCCCGCGCCACCGTGCTCGACTCCGGAGACCCGGCGGCGTACATGTACTCCGACTTCGCCTGCGAGGGATCGTTCAACATCTCGCAGTTCTGCGATCCGCAGGTCGACACCGCGCTCGCCGACGCCGCAGCCACCGATCCCGGCGACGCTCGCCGCACCGCAATACTCGAGGCCGAAAAACTGATCCTCGAGAAAGACGCTGCGGTACCGCTGCTGCACGAACGCGTCATCCAAGGAGAATCCGAGAACGTGACCGGCGTGGCTCGCGATCCACGCGAGCGCACCTTGATCACCAACCAGACCGCCTTCGAGTAGGCAGTGAGAACGACTGCCTCACGGCTGCTCTCGGTGGCGGGCGTCGTACTGCTCGTCGGTATGCTGCCGTGGTTGTCCGACCGAGACCCCGCACTGAGCATTCTGCGGGCACGCTCCGCCGAGCAAGAAGCGACCCCCGAGGCCCTCGCGGCCATCCGCAACGACCTCGGTCTCGACGCCGGGCCGCTACGAACCTTCTGGAACTGGCTCACCGGCCTCGCGTCGGGCAACCCCGGAACATCCTGGAACACCGGCAAACCCGTACTGCCCGGTGCGCTCGAGGCACTGTCCGTCTCGCTGACCCTGATGGGTTTCGCGATGGTCGTCGCGCTCGTGACGGCCGCTCTCGTCGTCCTGCCGAGCATGCGGGCCGGGCTGCGCGGCACGCCGAAACGTACCGGCGGAAGCGTCGCCGCTGCCCTGACGTCCCTGCCCGAGTTCCTGCTCGCCTCGGTACTGGTGGTCGTCGGAGCAGTGTGGTTGTCGTTTCCGGCGTACGGGTGGAACGGGCCGGAATATGCGGTGTTACCCGCACTGGCACTGGGCCTTCCAGCGGGTGGATTGATCGGTCGTCTCCTCGCCGACGCAGTAGCCGTCACCTTCACCGAGGGATGGGTGACCACGTGGACGGTGGCCGGGTTCTCCCGGCGGCAGATCGCGCTCGCTGTGTTGCGCCGGGCCGTCCCGGGACTCGCCTCGCAGGTCGGCTTGATCATGGTCGCCATGACGGGCGGTGCAGTGGCCGTCGAAAAGGTCTTCGCCATACCGGGATTGGGGCGCTCGACGCTCGGTGACGCGCAGTCGCAGGACCTGCCCGCCCTACAGATCGACATCCTGCTGCTGCTGGCCGTCAGTGCCGCCCTCGGTATCGCGGCGGAACTGTTGCGCCGTCTACTGCTCGGCAGCGCACTGCACGAGAAGGCGATGCCGATCCCGGCCGGGGTGTTCCACCCGTCACCGCGTCGGTGGATCGTTCCGATTGCAGCCGCATCGCTGCTCGCGGTCATGGTTCTGGTGGGGCTGCCACGAGACGGCCAGGTCACCACACGTGAGAAGTTCGCCCGACCATCGTCGGAGTTCCCGTTCGGAACCGACGCGTCCGGCCGCGACCTGCTCGCCCGAGTGGCGGACGGGGCTGTGCGATCGATCGGACTGTCGCTGGCAGTCACGCTGGCGGCCCTGTTCGTCGGGGTGCTGCTGGGGTTGATTCCCCGAGCAACCCGAGGGCTCGTGGAGGTCACCAATTCCGCTCCGCCCGTCGTGACCGGCATCCTCATCGCCGCGATCTGGGGTCCGAGCGCCGGCGGGGCGGCTGTCGCGGTCCTGATCGTGACGTGGGCTCCACTCGCCGCGCACACCGCCGCACTCGTCGACGAGGCGCGAGCACAGCCCTACATCTCCATCCTGCCGACACTCGGTGCCGGCAACGGTCGAATCCTGTTCGGGTCCATCGTTCCCGGTGTGCTGCCGGCCGTGTTTCGGCACGCCATGATCCGCCTGCCCGGTGTCGCTCTGGCGCTCGCCGCCCTCGGATTTCTGGGACTCGGTCCGCAACCGCCGACCGCGGATTGGGGACTGATCCTGTCCGACGGGGTAGCCGCCGTCGAGCGAGCACCGTGGGTTGCGGCCGCTCCGCTGGCGTCGTTGATCGCACTGGCCGTCCTCGCCGTCTCCGTCGCCAGCGCGACGTCGGGGCGGGTGAGAACGACCGGTAGCGTTGACGGCAAAGTCGATGCAGGAGGGCGCGTTACATGAGTTCGAGGACCGACAAGTCGCCGACGCGGTGGCGGTGGTCGTTTCTCGTCGACCTCGGGCGCGCCACGCCCACGGTGCGATTGCTGGTTCTCACCCAGATGACGTTCAACATCGGCTTTTTCATGGTGTTGCCGTATCTGTCGGTGCACCTGACGTCCGATCTCGGACTCGGAGCGGCACTCGTCGGCGTCGTCCTCGGTATCCGAACGTTCTCGCAGCAGGGCCTGTTCTTCGTGGGCGGCACCCTCGCCGATCGGTGGGGCATCAAGCCGGTGGTCCTCGTCGGCTGTGTCCTGCGAGTACTGGGGTTCCTGGGCCTGGCTGCGTTCGATTCTCTCGCCGGTGTCGTCGCCGCGACGGTACTGGTCGGGTTCGCGGCCGCATTGTTTTCTCCCGCAGTGGAATCCGCGATCGCCATCGAAGCAGGCAAGAGCGAACGCAGCGGCGGTGCCACCCGAGTTCAGACCTTCGCGCTGTTGTCGGTGTGCAATCAGATCGGATCGTTCACCGGCCCACTCATCGGATCTCTGCTGTTGTTGGCCGATTTCCGGATCGCATGCCTCACGGCCGCAGTCATTTTCGTACTCGTCATCGCCGCACACATCAGATGGCTGCCGCGCGAGCCCGGCGAACACCGCGACGATCCGTGGCTCTCGGGCTGGACCGACGTGATCCGCAACCGCACCTTCGTGCTGTTCGCCGCCGCCATGAGCGCGCAGTTGGTGGCCTACAACCAGCTGTATCTGCTGCTCCCCCTCGAGGTCGAACGGGCCTGGGGAACCCAGACGGTACTCGGCTGGTTCTTCGCAATCTCCGCAGTACTCGTCGTCACGACGCAATTGCCCATCACCCGACGCGTCGCCGCGGTCTCGCCGCGCATCACGCTGCCGGTCGGGTTTGCCGTCATGGCACTCTCTTTCGCGCTGGTGGCGGTCCTCAGTCCTCTGGAGCTGACGGGGCTCGTCGGCCTCATTCCGGCCGCCCTGTTCGTGTTGCTGCTGGCACTGGGGCAGATGATCGCGATGCCGCAGGCGCGCGACCTCGTCCCCAAGATGGCTGCCGAACGCCGACTCGGCTCGTACTACGGATTCATGGCCTCCCTCGGCGGCATCGGGGTACTCCTCGGCTCGATCGCCGTCGGAGCGGTGATCGACGCGTCACCCGACACCGGCTGGGGCGCAGCAATCCCATGGCTGGTCGCTGCCCTGTTCCCCATCGCCAGCGTCGTGGGACTGCGCGTGGTGCTCGCGCGCCTCGACTGAGTTGGTTCTGGTGTCGCCGGCTTCTGTCGGCCGCCCGCATTTCCCCGCCCCCTTTCCTCC